>CALHHQ010000049.1 GCA_938030645.1 uncultured Rhizobiaceae group bacterium | reverse complement strand
CCACCGCCCGCATCGATCATTCCTTGAGCAACTGCTTGAATAGCAAAAAACTGGTGGCGAACATTTGTGGCCATTCGCTCATCCCAATATTCTGGCGTCACGTCTTTCCAGTCATGGCGGTCATCTCGCGCTGCATTGTTGACCAATACTTGAGCATCGCCATTTTTATCGGCCAATGTGGCAAATGCTTTGCGCATCGCATCAACATCACGCAGGTCGCAGGTTGCGAAAGAAACGTCACTGCCAACTTCTTCAACCAACCG
Source organism: uncultured Rhizobiaceae group bacterium (assembly GCA_938030645.1). GTDB lineage: Bacteria > Pseudomonadota > Alphaproteobacteria > Rhizobiales > Rhizobiaceae > Pseudahrensia. The sequence continues at coordinate 4,298 of CALHHQ010000049.1, read as the reverse complement.
AGCACTGGCCTTTTCATCTAGATCAACAAAACCAACTTTCGAGTTTTGTGCAGCAAAAGCTTTCACCAGTTCTGCGCCAATTCCAGAGGCACCACCTGAAATAAGGACCGATTTTCCAGCCAAGCTCGGATAGATGGCGAATTTATCTGACATGAGTAAGTGTCTCGTGTTTTCGGGTTGCAGATCATTAGGCCACAGCTTGCAAAGCGGGCAAACAAAAACTTTCTCTCTTACTGTTGAATTGACGTGATGCAGCAGCGCGTCTAGTTTGCCTTTGTGGTGATTTGGCCGGTCGGCTTGCAGCCACTTTAAATAAATCGCTAAAGGACCGAAGCCCGAATTGGGACGGACCGATGGTGATTTCACTGTCGGTTTTTTGTTTTAAGGCTTTAACCTATGCCCATTCGTATCCCAGATACTCTTCCCGCTCGTGCCACTTTGGAAGCTGAGGGCGTGATGGTGATGGACGAAGATACCGCCACACGTCAGGATATTCGCCCTTTACGATTTGGCCTGCTTAATTTGATGCCGAATAAAATTCGTACCGAGACTCAGATTGCGCGTCTTCTAGGGGCAACACCATTGCAAATTGAAATGACCCTTGTTCGGGTCAGTGGTCACACTTCTAAGAACACCTCTCAAGATCATCTCATTTCGTTCTACAAAACTTGGGATGAGATCAAAGATGAGAAGTTCGATGGGTTCATTATCACGGGCGCTCCAATTGAAACGCTTGATTTTGAGCAGGTGGATTACTGGAACGAGTTGAAAGAGATTTTCGAATGGACACGCACCAACGTTCATTCAACGTTCAACATTTGTTGGGGTGCCATGGCTGCGGCCTATCACTTCCATGGTGTTCCAAAATATGAACTCGACCAAAAAGCGTTTGGCGTTTATCGGCATAGAAATTTGAATCCATCATCGCCCTATTTAAGCGGGTTTTCAGACGACTTCCAAATTCCTGTTTCACGTTGGACTGAGATGCGCAGCACGGATATAGCACAACATCCAGGCTTGGAACTGTTGATGGAGAGTGACATCACGGGCCCATGTTTGATTGCTGAAGAAGAAGGCAATCGTCTCTATATCTTCAATCACATCGAATATGATTCATTCTCGTTAAAAGAGGAATATGATCGCGATGTGGCCAATGGAACACCCATTGAGGTGCCCCACAATTACTATCCCGCAGATGACACAACGCTTCCGCCACAGAACCGATGGAAAAGCCATGCCCATCTTCTATTTGGAAACTGTATCAATCAGATTTATCAAACAACACCGTTTGATTTGAACGATATAGGCCATTAGGGTTTGGGCTATGTTTTCAAATCTATTCTATGCGCTCAAAGAAGCAAAAGTTCCAATTTCTTTACGTGAATACCTGACGCTGCTTGAGGCAATGGAAAAGGGTGTGGCCATGTGGGATGTGGAGGAGTTCTACTTTCTCTCACGTTCGGCGTTGGTCAAGGACGAGCGCAATATCGACAAGTTCGACCGCGTGTTTTCTGAAGTCTTCAAAGGACTGGAAACAGTGTCAGGAACATCAGAAGTGGGGGAGCAACCCATTCCTGAAGAGTGGTTGCGCAAAATGGCTGAAAAGCATTTGTCTGATGAAGAGAAGAAAGAAATTGAAGCTTTAGGCGGTTGGGAAAAACTGATGGAGACGCTTAAGAAGCGTCTAGAAGAACAAGAAAAACGCCACCAAGGCGGTTCCAAATGGATTGGAACAGCTGGCACCTCACCGTTTGGAGCATATGGCTACAACCCTGAAGGCGTGCGCATTGGCCAAAAAGAAGGGCGAAATCGTTCTGCAGTTAAGGTTTGGGACAAACGCGAGTTTCGCAATTTTGACGACAATATTGAACTTGGAACACGCAATATTAAAGTCGCTTTGAAACGCCTACGCCGATGGGCCCGTGAAGGTGAGGCTGATGAGTTTGACCTAAACGGTACGATCCAATCTACCGCTGAAAATGGTTACCTAGACGTGAAAACGCGCCCTGAACGTCGCAACGCGGTGAAACTGCTTTTGTTTCTCGATGTCGGTGGCTCAATGGATGGATATATCCGTCAAGTAGAAGAATTGTTCTCTGCCGCCAAAGCCGAATTCAAACATATGGAGTTCTACTATTTCCACAATTGCTTGTATGAGGGCGTATGGAAAGACAATCGTCGCCGTTACGGTGAGCAGATGAACACATGGGATGTGCTGCGCACATATGGCCCGACTTACAAGTGCATATTTGTAGGTGACGCTGCGATGAGCCCATATGAGGTTGTTTATCCAGGAGGTTCTGTTGAGCACTGGAACGAAGAAAGCGGAGAGACTTGGCTCCGCCGTGCTGTGGACCAATGGCCCTCAACGGTCTGGCTCAATCCAGTTCCAGAAAAAGGGTGGCGTTACACTCAGTCCACGGCAATGATCAAGGAATGTATGTCGAACCGGATGTACCCACTGACACTGTCTGGAATTGGTGATGCTATGAAGGAACTGACGCGCTAGTCTGCATTGTATATCCGCCTAATTCTCGCGCAGATGTTCGTTCAACAATAACCGATATTCTTCAGGTTAATCTCTGCGGTTTCCAGCTGACATTTGACTTTTATTAGTTGAACCACTCACATCAATCAGTCACTTTGCACGGCCAAGTGGGTGGTGTGATCAAACCTTCAGGAAGCTTGGTTGCGGAGTCTCCGCAAGAAATTTGGACTTGTGCCTGGGACAGGTTTTTTGCAGATGACAAATCTACGCCTTCAAACCGAGTGAGGTAAGTCCAGCTGGTGTTTAGGTCGACATTCGTCAGATTGGCACCGCGAAAATCCACCCGCGCCAAATTTGCGAAGGACAGAGCTGCGCTTTCCATATTGGCACCTGTGAACTTGGACCTGCTAAATTCTGATTTGTTTAGATTGGCATTCACAAGATTGCTGTTTGAGAAATCGCTTCTGAACATCACTGCTTTATCGAAATTTGCATTTCGCAAGTCTGTCTTTTGAAACACGGCACGGGCAGCTTCAACTTTGGTGAAGTTGGCCTTGGTCGCACTGGAGGAGGACATGTTCACCCGTGACATTTGAGCTTTGGTAAAGTCTGTGTTGTCAAACTTGGCATTGCGTAAGTCAGACCCGAGCAGATCAATCCCCGAGAAATTTGAATCTGTGAGATCGTTTTTCGTCAACATCACATTGCGTTTGCGGCAACCAGTCCAATCGACAGATGGAGCAGGATAATCAGAACAAGCAGCTGTCGCAGGTGTTGCTGGAAAAGCAACAAACCCGATGAAGCAAGCCGCGAACAGCCCAACAGATGGAAAACCGATTGCGATGGTTTTGGTTTTCAAATTCATCAGATTGTCCATTTTCTATTCATTGCGTGTGTCCAATTCATCTGGGTTATTTATGGCATAAACATCCACTTTCGACTTTAAACCGCGAATAGCAATTCGTTTTGGCTTTAAAGTGGCAGGTGCCAGTTCAGCCACATCTAATGTCGCTTGAGAAATACAAACCGTGCATTTTTGCTCTTTCGTCGCACTTTCCAGTCGACTGGCCAAGTTTACGGTCTCTCCCAGCGCAGTTAATCCGCGCGCTGAACCATATCCCATTTCACCAAGAATGACATTTCCCGAATGCAACCCCACGCCCATACGCAATGGTTTTGCGAGATCACCTTTTAAACGTTCATTCAAAACACGCAGCTCGGCGACCATAGCCTCAGTCGCAGCAAGGGCATTTCGGGCACCTTCTTTGTCAGTGTCATTCACGCCAAACAAAGCCATGAAACCATCACCAAGAAATTTGTCGATGCGGCCTTTGTGGCCTTCCACGGCTATCCCCATGGATCTTGAAAACTGATTGATGAGGTAGACCACGTCGAAAGGCAGTTTATTTTCTGAAGTTCCCGTGAAGTCTCGCAAATCGACAAACATGACAGTGACAACCCGTTCGCGGCCACTTGCCCAATTGCTGTCTTTCTCCAAGACATTGGAGTCTGCTTCAGACGGCAGCAAACGCATAATGTTCATTTTGCCCTTGGGTCTAATCTGGCAGGCCAATCGCACATCGGCCGCTGCATTTATGCGGTCAAGAACACGAGCTTCATTTTCATCGGGCGGTTCAATCTCGAACTCAGAATCCAGAATGCGCACACGGCATGTTGAACACCGGCCACGTCCACCACACACGCTTGCGTGGGGCACATTGTTAGAAAGGCTGTGTTCAAGAAGCGTTGGCCCTTTGGGCTTGTTGAGAACCGGGCCATCAAAATACGAGATTGATACAGTGTCTCCACG
>CALHHQ010000048.1 GCA_938030645.1 uncultured Rhizobiaceae group bacterium | reverse complement strand
TGGTGGCACGGGCGAGAGAGTTGAAAGCTGCGGAAACCAGGTTGCTTGCCGAACATGCAAAACGTGAGGTGCCGATCAGTGATACAAAACCTGCGTTTGGGAAAAGAGCAGGTATGACAGCAGGGAACAGATAGGCGCATGACCATTCTTGTTTTCGATTCTGGGATTGGCGGCTTAAGCGTCTTGCGCGAAGCGCGTGTTCTGATGCCCGGTCACAAGTTTGTCTATGTGGGTGATGACGCAGCATTTCCGTACGGTGATTGGGAAGAAAGCGCACTTATCGAACGGATGATGAACGTGTTTGATGATTTGATCACGCGTCACGCCCCTGTTTTGATCATGGTTGCTTGCAACACCGCTTCAACACTCATTCTGCCCCATTTGCGCGCGCGTTACGACATTCCAGTGGTCGGCACTGTGCCTGCAATTAAGCCAGCAGCGGAACGTACATCAAGCGGGCAGGTTTCTGTGTTGGCGACACCGGGTACCGTGCAACGTGATTACACACGCTCTTTAATTTCGGAGTTTGCTACGCAGGTGAATGTGCGTTTGGTTGGGGCGGAACACCTTGCCAAAGCCTCAGAAAATTTCATGCTGACAGGTGATGTGGATGAAGACCTTATCCGCAACGAGATAGCCGATTGTTTCGTCGATCGTTTGGGAGCAAAAACCGATATTGTTGTCTTGGCTTGCACCCATTACCCATTTCTCAGTCAGGTTTTCCGCAGACTAGCGCCTTGGCCGGTGGATTGGTTGAACCCCGCTGAGGCCATTGCTCGCCATGCGAAATCTCTTTTGCACGAGGTTGCTCAAGTTGAAAACGTGCAGGACGAGGCTGAATTTACTGCAGGCCGACCGCAACAGGATATGTTGCGACTGCTTTCTGGATTTGGATTGAAAGTAGCGACGTGAAACGCGCAGTTTCGGTTGACTTGCCACATATGTTGACTTAATCACTCACCAACGCGTCAGAAATGGCGCGTTTTTTACGTATCCCGTGAATCGACTTCGCAAAGCGTGCGCGTTCGGTTCTGTCAATCAACTAAAACAGTTGAAAGAGGAGGGTGCGTTTTCTCTTCGTCTGCAGATGGTCTGCGGGCGGTAACTCGTTTGAGGAAATGCTATGAGCAAGCGCTTTAGTGCAAAATACAAAATCGACCGCCGTATGGGCGAAAACATCTGGGGCCGTCCAAAGTCGCCAGTAAACCGTCGTGAATATGGCCCCGGCCAGCACGGTCAAGGTCGTAAAGGCAAATTGTCTGATTTCGGTATCCAGCTTCGTGCGAAGCAGAAACTGAAAGGCTATTACGGCAATATTTCGGAAAAACAGTTCCGCAAGATTTACGATCAAGCGAACTCCATGAAAGGCGATACATCGGAAAACCTGATTGGTCTTCTTGAGCGCCGTTTGGATGCAATCGTTTATCGTTCGAAGTTTGTAGCAACCGTTTTTGCGGCACGTCAGTTCATCAACCACGGCCACATCAAAGTGAACGGCAAGCGTGTGAATATTCCTTCATACCGCTGCAAGCCGGGTGATGTGATTGAAGTGCGTGAGAAGTCCAAACAACTTGCTTTCGTTCTGGAAGCAGTTCAATTGGCTGAGCGTGATGTTCCTGAATACATCAGTGCTGACCACTCTAAAATGACATCAACTTTTGTGTCCGTTCCTGCCTTTGGCGATGTGCCTTATCCGGTTGTGATGGAACCAAACCTGACGGTCGAATTTTACTCCCGTTAATCGGCAGTTTTCTGCAAAAAATTTCAAAGGGCCGCTCGAAAGAGTGGCCCTTTTGCTTTAGAGAGTGCCTATGAGTGATGCTGTTTTAAAAACTGAATCTGTCGAGGTGGAAAATTGCCATCCGATGTTTCGTGATGTGCCCGCTGGTGTGGAATTCAACAAGTTGCGCAAGCGCTTGATCCGCAAAACGCGTGAAGCGATTGACCAGTTCGGGATGATAACGCCTAAAGCTGACGGATCTCGCCCGAAATGGTTGGTGGGCCTTTCTGGCGGTAAAGACAGCTATGGCATGATCGCTTTGCTGCTGGATTTGCAGTGGCGCGGACTATTGCCCGTTGATCTGTTGGCCTGCAATTTGGATCAGGGACAGCCTAATTTCCCCAAGCACATTTTACCCGAATGGCTGGAGAGAAATGAAATTGTTCACCGCATTGAATATCAAGACACTTATTCGATCGTGAAAGAGAAAGTGCCGGAGAACGCCACTTATTGCGCGCTTTGTTCCAGACTGCGGCGTGGCAGTTTGTACAGCGTTGCCCGCGAAGAAAATTGCGATGCACTTGTTCTTGGTCATCACCGCGAAGACATATTGGAAACGTTTTTTCTCAATCTTTTCCACGGGGGAAAGCTGGCGACCATGCCGCCCAAGCTTGTGAATGATGTGGGTGATGTGACCGTGCTGCGGCCTTTGGCTATGTGTGCTGAGAGTGACTTGGAAAGCTTTGCTACCGCAATGCAATTCCCGATCATTCCTTGTGATCTATGTGGATCGCAAGACGGTCTTCAGCGCAATTTAATGAAGCAAATGATTGCGGATATTGAAACCAAAATGCCAGGCCGCAAGGATGTGATGATCCGCGCAATGGGCAATATCAATCCAAGCCATATGCTTGATACGAAACTGTTTGATTTTGCAGGCTTAAGCAACACTGAATAGGTGTGCCGCCTAAGCGTTGCCATCACCTTCCATCAAAGGATCAGTGGCGCGCCAGACAAATTGCATCAGAGGCAATACATCTTTTGAAAATTTCACGACGTCTTTGATGAGATTTGGTGAAAGAGCTTGTTCTTCAGTTATTGGTCTTTCGACGATGAACATTTTGAGTTTTAGCAAGCGCTGAGTCTCTTCATCTTCTTCTGTTTTGAAAGCATTGGGCAAACGTGTGAGCGTGTGCTCTGTGCCAAATGCGAGCTTCTTTTTCTTCAATTCAGATTCGATTTTGAGGATATCACTACGACGAGCAACAATTTGTTCGCGCATGGCTTTCAACTGAGGTGAGGGTGGGTACCACAGGCCGGAGGCGAGAAAGCAATTCCCGGGCTCAAAATGCATGTATATCCCGCCAGTGTCTTTCTTTGTTCCTGTGCGGGAGAGAACGGCACTGGCATTGGTTTTGTATGGATTTTTGTCTTTTGAAAACCGCACATCGCGGTATATGCGAAAAGGTGAGGTCTTGCGATTGCCACGAAATGGCAGCCCAGCTTTCTCACATGCCGCTCCAGCAGCTTCGGCCAAGTCACCCAAAGGCTCTTTTACATCACTTTCGTAAAGGGATTTGTTTTCTTGAAACCACTCTCTATTAGCATGAAACTTCAGTGCTTTGAGAAACGGAAATGCTTGTTGGCCAAAGCCTGTGAACTCATGGTGTGACATATGTTGCTCCTACAAAAAAGGCGCGAGCTTGCCAGCCGCGCCTTCAGCATTTCGTACTACAAAGCGTTAAGCCGTGGCCTTTCCCGCCATTGGCACGCCTTTTTCTTCCAAGAACGTTTTCAACTCGCCGCTCTGGAACATTTCACGCGTAATGTCGCAGCCACCGATGAATTCACCTTTGACATAGATTTGCGGAAC
>CALHHQ010000047.1 GCA_938030645.1 uncultured Rhizobiaceae group bacterium | reverse complement strand
TGATGCTGTGACAGAGCACGGAGTTGAGATACTGCCGTGGCGTGCGGAGGATGAAGATCTAAGACATCGCCTGCAATTGTTGCATCGGGTTGATCCTGACACATGGCCGGATGTATCGGAGGCTGAGTTGCTGGACACTTTGGAAGTTTGGCTGGTGCCATTTTTGGGTGGGCGGAGCAATTTTGATGGCTTGGCTAACGGCGCATTAAGTGACGGCCTTATGTTGTTGGCCAATCACCCATCACGTGAACTGTTGAACAAGTTTGTGCCAAGCCACTTTAAGGCACCAAGTGGATCTAATGTTCCTATTGAATATACGGAGACAGGAGCAACGCTGTCCATTCGTCCGCAAGAACTTTTTGGACTTGATCGTCACCCCACGATCTTAGACGGGAAATTGAAAGTGGCCGTAGAACTGCTGTCACCTGCAGGTAGGCCTATTCAAATCACAAATGATCTGCCGGGCTTCTGGAAAGGCACTTGGAAGGATGTTCGCGCGGATTTGCGGGGCCGATATCCAAAACATCCCTGGCCAGAAGACCCGCTCACAGAACCGCCCACCAATCGGACAAAACCCCGCAAGTAGTTGAGCCTAAGGTTGTGCGGGTGTGACAAGTTTATGGGTTTCAACAATTGTAATATGTGCGAGGTTGATGAACGGATTGGGAGCAAGCGATCATGGATAAACTCAAATTTTTTGAAGGCACTCAGGAACGAACTCTTGTCCGGATCGACACCCTTATACGGCTGAGGTGGTACGCTATCATCGGACAAGCGGGCGCTGTTTTGGTGATTGCATTTGGATTTGGATATCCAATGGCTTGGCCTGTTTGCCTGATTTTGATTGCTATGTCTGCGGGGCTAAACCTCATTCTCAACCAAAGGTATCGCTCGACCCATCGCCTCCCCGCAAATGGTACTTTCAGGTTATTGGCTTTTGACATTGCCCAACTTGGCGTTCTGTTGTTTCTGACAGGAGGATTGCAAAACCCCTTTGCCATTCTACTCATGGCGCCCGTTGTGGTGTCTTCAACGTCGCTCACGCAAAACCATACATTGATGCTCGGTGGTTTAGCAGTTGCAATTATAACGTTCCTCGCAATTTTTCATCTTCCATTGCCATGGGTGCCTGGTTCAGATTTTGAATTGCCGGGGCAGTTCCTGGTCGGCGTTTGGGTTGCAATCATTTGTACTCTTGGGTTTACGGCGATCTACGCGTTCCGCGTTGCCGAAGAAGCGCGCAAACTAGCCGACGCTCTCGCCGCGACAGAACTTGTCCTGCAACGTGAACAACATTTAACAGACATCGATGGTTTAGCTGCCGCGGCCGCACACGAACTTGGAACACCATTGGCAACCATCGCCTTGGTTTCAAAAGAAATGCTTCACGCATTGCCGCCAGAAAGTGAAATGCGGGAAGACGCAGCTTTGCTGCGTTCGCAAGCCCAGAGGTGTCGAGAAATTCTACAAAAACTCACATCGCTTTCCAGTGAGGGTGAAAGCATTGTTGAACAACAACCAATTATGGCTTTTGTGGAAGACGTGGTTAACCCATTGCGTGACCTCGGCATGAAAATCGAAGTCAGTAAATTTGGCAATGACGCAGATGAGCCCAGAATAAAACGCAGCCCCGGCCTCAATTATGGCCTCACAAATTTGATCGATAACGCGATCGTATTTGCAAAGAACAAAGTGAATGTGGAAGTCGATTGGACCGGAGCCGACCTTCAGTTGAAGATCTACGACGATGGTCTAGGTTTCCCATCCTCTATTCGAGACAAAATCGGTGAACCGTTTTTGACCTCTCATAAAGAAAATGGCAGCAAGAGACCAAGAGGGCTTGGGCTCGGCTTGTTCATTTCCAAAACTCTGCTTGAAAGAAATGGGGCGGAGTTGACGTTCTCAAACCTGACAAAACAGAATGACGGACAGACGGGAGCTTGTGTCACCATACAATTGGTGTCGATTTCATCTTGATTTCAGAGTGCGACTTTTTTGCACAATCATAAGTCGAACCTATGAAAATCCAACAGAGTGCTTACATCGTTACTGTATCCAAATGAGAACTGGAAACCTGAACGTGACCGAACTTAAAACATCCGAAAACAACACCCAAGACGACATGGAAGATGTTCGTCCGACGCTTTTGCTGGTGGACGATGATCGACCATTTTTGCAACGCCTAAGTCGTGCCATGGAAACGCGAGGATTCGTCGTGACAATGGCTGAGACTGTTCGCGAAGGATCACAGTTCGCCAAGACCACCAATCCAGATTTTGCAGTCGTTGATATGCGTTTGGAAGATGGAAATGGCCTAGACGTGGTGAGTGTTCTGCAAGAGCACAGCAGCGAAACGCGGGTCGTTGTTTTAACGGGCTACGGAAACATCGCGACGGCGGTTACAGCGGTGAAGTTGGGCGCCATAGACTATCTTGCAAAACCAGCAGATGCCGATGATGTTTATGCCGCATTGATGCAAGATCCCAACGACAAGGCGGCGCCGCCCGAAAACCCCATGTCAGCAGACCGGGTGCGTTGGGAGCACATTCAGCGCGTGTATGAATTATGTGATCGCAACGTTTCTGAAACAGCGCGTCGTCTCAACATGCACAGACGCACCTTGCAGCGCATTTTGGCGAAACGCGCGCCGCGTTAGGTTAAGTTTTCGTCCGTTTTTGTGAGTTGGACGTATTCTAAACCAAAGTGATCGCGGCATCGACTTAATCTTGCCGCGCTCGCTCTCGCAAACCGCAATTGCATCGATTTGCGCGCTGCTGCACTCATTTTGTGTTCTGTTGCGACACGTTGGATTTCGCACCCATACTGATCAGCAACAATAAATCCCTCGGATTGCGGGAAAATGCTTTCTGGGACATCTGACAAAGTGGCAAACCAGAAAAAATCGCAAAAGTCTTGGTAGTCTTGCCATTTTTGATCGGTTTTAAAGTCTGCAATTGAGGACTTCACCTCAACAATTCCAATTTGACCAATGGCAGACAGCACCACCAAATCGGCGCGTCTTCCATTTTTCAAAGTCATTTCAGGCAATGTGACCCAAGACATCTCTTCGAAATAACGTTCCACGCCCTGACGCACGCTTAACGCTCTGGACGACTGCCTGCCATCCTCCACAGGGCTTTTGCTGTTTAATGAGACGATTGGCATATCACTCAACGACTTTATGTTCATGGTTTGTTTTGTCTTTTTAGACTGATCAGTACAAATGATGCAAATTTATCGCAACTGATTTCAATCAACATTTGCAACCCAGATTCATGAATTTTTGCATTGTCGCTCAACGCTTACATTGCTATTCAAACCTTACAGGTGGAATCGCGTGTTAGGGACACGTGAGAAGCCAAGCGGCATGTCTCATGTTGTTTAGAAACTACGTCAGATTGGAATAAACATGGCTCATAATACTCTTATTGCACCGTTCTCGATTGCGCGGCGTGTTTCCCTGTTTCTGACGCTGGCGATAGCTCTTGTTGTTTCAGGTTGTGTTTCTTCTGGCAGCGGTATTTCAAGCTATACGGGGCCTTCTGTTTCGTCTGCGACTGTTAAACTATCCAACGCGCGTAAGTCCGTTAAATCGGCGAAGTTGGAGACACGCAAAGCAAAACGCGAGTTGCGCAAGTTGGAGCGCAGTATTTCGCGTGCTGAACGTCGTTTGAAGCGCAAAAAACTGTCATCTTCGCGCCGCGATAAGCTTGAAGCCTCTTTGAAGAGAGACACGCGTCAGCTTCGATCAGCAAAACGTGCAGTTCGTCGCGCAGAACGCAGACTTGCAAGAGCGGAAAGATCCGAAGGCAGAGCAGAGCGTTCCATGTCTTCAGCCAAGAGAAAGCAGAAAGACGCAGCTCGCCGTATCGCTGAAGATAAAAAGCGCAAACAACAAGAACTGGCGCGCGCTGAAATTCAGCGCAAGGAACCAAAAGCGGAACGCCGGAGCCTCTTTAGCCTCAGTGATCCCGCTCTTAAGAATGTAAAAGATTATGGTGCCCGCGTGGATGGCGGCTTTGCCCTTGCTGCAATTCCAATCCAGAAGGTCAACAAGCGCTTTTATCGTCAAGAAGTGAAATACAGAACATCGCAAAAACCAGGTACTTTGATCGTGGATCCACGCGGTCGGTTCCTTTATCTCGTGATGAAGGGTGGCAAAGCCATGCGTTATGGCATTGGTGTTGGCAAAGCAGGCTTTGAATGGAAAGGAACCGCTCGTGTTGGCTGGAAACAGCAATGGCCAAAGTGGACACCACCGGCCGAAATGATCGAGCGTCGTCCTGATCTCGCTAAATGGGGTGTGGAGCATGGCGGCATGCCAGGTGGCTTAGACAATCCTCTGGGAGCGCGCGCTTTGTATTTGTTCCAGGGTGGTAAAGACACGTTATATCGCCTGCATGGAACGCCCCAATGGGCATCAATCGGGACAGCTGCTTCTTCAGGCTGCATTCGTTTGATGAACCAAGATGTTATTGATCTTTACAATCGTGTTCCAAATGGCGCGACGGTTGTTGTTCTCTAACAAACTCCAAAATCTGAATTTTAGAACGCGGCTGTTTCGGCCGCGTTTTTGTTTGGAGCTTGAAACATTCTCTAAATGCATCTGGAAATTTTCTACAATCCCCGAGCCGAAGTTCTTGCCTGCAACTAATTCAATTTCTTCAAAATAAGCAGTCGTTCAGCGCTTGCATTTATGGCAATGAACCTTTAGCTAATCGCAAGTTGATGTCGAACGACACAACGCGTGCACCCGTAGCTCAGCTGGATAGAGTACCTGACTACGAATCAGGGGGTCAGAGGTTCGAATCCTCTCGGGTGCACCAACTATCTCATTGATTATATGAGATTAATCCAATTCTGCATTGATATTGAGTTCTGTATTTTTTGGTCTGGTCACAATCTGGTCACACCAAAACGCAGCATTTGCATTTGTTCTGGCCGCTAACCGCCAGGAAATAGCACAATGGCCACTATTAGAAATCATCGAGGTAAATGGCAGGCTATCGTCCGTCGAAAAGGATACCCTCAACAATCCAAGTCATTCATTGCCAAAACCCATGCAATCAAATGGGCACGCCAAGTTGAAAGCTATTTGGATGCTGGAGCCGTTCCCACAAATACAAAGTTGTTAGACGATACCTCTGTAGCAGACCTGCTTGTTAGATATCGCGATACCGTTACCATACACAAAAAGGGACTTTCGTCAGAGAACACGCGATTGAACAGCTTTTTAAGGCAGCCTTGGGCCGAATTAAAACTGTCAAAAGTTTCCGCTGGAACATTCAGTCACTATCGTGACCAAAGGCTTCTAGTTGTACAACCGGCATCTGTTAGAAGGGATTTGGGCCTAATTCGAGCCATCTTTGAAACTGCGATAGCTGAATGGGATTTCCCACTTACTGCCAACCCACTCATCAATGTCAAAAAACCGCGAGAACCAGAGTCTAGGGATAGGAGATTGCAAGCAGGTGAGAAGGAGTTGCTTTTAGCTGCCGCAGAGGCCCACAGGGAGTCATGGTTCAAGTTTGGCATCATTCCTAGCCATAGAGACAGGAATGCGCCGTGGTGAGCTCCTAAGCGTTCTTTGGGGTGATGTAGCGTTGCACAACACTACTCTTTTAATAAGAGATTCCAAAAACGGATTCTCACGCACCATACCTTTATCGAGACTCGCAGTAAAAACACTATCAGAAATGCGTACACCAAATTGTAGAGATGCTCACAGAGTGTTGAAAGCGAGTGGAAACGGATTTCAAAAGGCATGGCGGGTTTGCAGGCAGAGAATTGCTTCCAAACATCCAGAAATATTGAGCCTTCGATTTCACGACCTTCGACACGAATCAATCAGCCGGTTTTTTGAAATGTGTCTTAACGTGCCCGAGGTAGCTTTGATCAGCGGTCACAGAGACGCCCGGATGCTATTTAGATACACTCATCAAAGAGCTGAAGACATCGCCCAAAAAATCAACGCGAGTGATTGAAACACAAGCTAGGGAGTTCTCGCAAACGTTTCGACAATCTCATAAGTCAAGATGATCAAAGGAAAAGTCAGCATGACAAAACTTCAGCTAATATCAATGCCGGATTCTGTTCGAGAGTTGGTACATTTTCAACACAAACAACTCTCACGTCATATCCCCAAACACGAACAAAATGAGTTTCTTGTTCCAGTTTTAGAAAACGAACAAATAATTGTATGGCGATCCGACCCGAGAGCAGACCTTACCATTGGATTGATTATCGGTTGCATTTTGGAAATCCGCTACCTGTTTATCAAAACGCCCTGTCTAGCCCCCAATGTTCGTGCCACTTTTTGAAACGGTTTCTGGCACCGGCGGACGCATATTTAACGAGCGATGAGGTCGGATATGATTGTATTGCCGGATCCACTTATTGATGACAGCCTGGGCTTGTTTGGTGGTGTAGAACCATTCGGCGTTGAGGACTTCATGACGGAGAGTTCCATTGAACCGTTCGTTATATCCATTCTCCCATGGCGAACCAGGATAGATCTGGATTGGTTTAATGCCAACCTTGGTAAACCAGACTTGAAGCGCACCGGCGATAAACTCCCGACCATTATCGGAATGAATATACTCCGGCTTCCCGTGCTTCAGCAGAAGTGGGTAGAGAGCCTCTAGAACTTCATTTGCTCCCATTTTCGTGTTGACGGCTACGCACAGAGCTTCACGCGTATATTCATCCAACACCGTCAACATCTTGTAAGATCGCCCGTTACTCAGCTTGTCGTGGACGAAGTCGATGCTCCAGATGTGATTAGGATACTGAGGTCGGAGCCGAATGATGGAGCTGTCCTTATGATACAGCCTCTTTCGTTTCTTGTGGCGTTTGGGAAGCTGTAATCCTTCCTCACGCCACAAACGTTCGATCTTCTTGTGGTTCACCTTCCAGCCAGCAACCCGTGGAAGCTGGACAATCATCCTATAGCCACTCTCGGCGGCGCTTCGCTTGCCTGCCGTACGGGGCATAACGGCCATACTTCTTGGCCAACCGGATTATCTCCAGACGTAGCTCTTCTTCATCGTTCTTAGGTGAAGCTTTGTATTGCAG
>CALHHQ010000046.1 GCA_938030645.1 uncultured Rhizobiaceae group bacterium | reverse complement strand
CAATATCGCGCATCGGAGATTGATCGCAACGATGATGTCCACGAAGTCATAGCTTGGTTGGAAAACAACATGCCGGAAGACGATGGGCAATTGACCATTGTTCACGGCGACTATCGTCTCGACAATATGATTTTCGCGCCTGATCGTGATGAGGTTATTGCTGTGCTTGATTGGGAATTGTCCACATTGGGCCACCCGATGGGTGACCTCTCGTATCAATGCATGAACTGGCGTCTGCCGAATGGCGGTGGGTCTCGTGGTTTAGCTGGCATTGATCGCCATAGCATCGGCCTGCCCACTGAAGAAGAATATGTAAAAGCCTATTGTGAACGCCGTGGTATCAGCGAAATTCCGGATTGGTCGTTCTACATCGCTTACAATCTGTTCCGTTTTCTTGCCATTTTGCAGGGTGTTTATAGGCGGGCATTGGACGGCAATGCGTCTAATCCAGAAAAAGCAAAACAAATGGGCATGGCTATTCCCATGTTGGCGTCCGCCGCCAAACAAGAAATCAAAGGAAGATAGAAACGATGAGTGAGAAAATCTTCGACGGTCAAACTGTTCTAATCACAGGCGCAGCAGGCGGTTTTGGCCGTTCTGTTTCAGAACTCTTCGCCGAACAGGGCGCAAATTTTGTCCTATCCGATTACAATGAGGTGGGCTTGAATGAACTTGCTGAAAACTTGAAAGCCAAAGGTGCAAAAGTTGCCACATTGGCTGGCAGTGTGGCGCAAGAGGCTCATTGCAAGGAAACAGCTAATCTGGCGCAAAGCACATTTGGACGTTTGGACATTGCAATCAACAACGCGGGTATTGGCCACGACCCTGCGAAAACCGCTGACGTGGATTCCAAACAGGCAGAAATGACTGTTCAGGTTGATCTCATGGGTGTGTTCTACGGGATGAAATACCAAATCCCGCTCATGGAACAAGCGTTCAAAGAGCATAACCGCACGTCCAGCATATTGAACGTGGCTTCACTTGCAGGGCTTGGCGGCGCACCGACACTCGGAATGTATGCTGCAGCGAAGTTTGGCGTAGTGGGCCTTACAAAATCCGCAGCCCTTGAATATGCCCGTCGCGGCATCCGTGTAAACGCGATCTGCCCTGCATTTGCCCGCACACCCATGGTTGAAGAGGGTTTGCTAGCAGGCGGCGGTGGCACAAAAGAAGCTGAAGACTTTTTGACACGTGGCGTGCCTATGCGCCGTTTGGCAGAACCAGAAGAAATCACACGCTCCATGTTGTGGATTTGCGACCCGCGCAATTCCTTCATGACAGGACAAGCCGTCGCCTTGGATGGCGGCACCTCCGCAATGTAGATTGTGGATCACAGGAGAATTGAGATGGACTTGAATTATACCGACAGCGAACAGGCTTTTCAGGCCGAAGTACGTGATTTCATGCAGACCAAATTGCCAAAGCGCCTGTCCGACAAAATGCGCGACCACAAACGTTTGACCAAAGCGGACATGGAAGAGTGGCACGGCATTTTGAACGAAGCTGGCTATCTGACAGGCCACTGGCCAGAGCAGTTTGGCGGCAAAGGCTGGAACGCGATTGAGCGCAACATCTTTGACGAAGAACTGACAGCCGCCAACGGCCCGCGCGTCGTTCCCTTCGGTTTGAATATGCTGGCACCTGTGTTGATGGCGTTCGGCTCTCCCGAACAGCAAAGCCATTATTTGCCACGCATCGCCAATGGCGATGACTGGTGGTGTCAGGGCTATTCCGAGCCAGGCGCTGGTTCTGATCTAGCATCGTTGAAAATGTCCGCTGAACGTGATGGCGACCATTATATTTTAAACGGCCAGAAAACGTGGACGACACTTGGTCAGCACGCCAACATGATTTTCTGCCTTGTACGAACTTCAAGAGAGGGCAAGCAACAGGAAGGCATTTCGTTCATTCTGGTGGATATGGACACGCCCGGCGTCGAAGTGCGCCCGATAATTCTTCTCGAAGGAACCCACGAAGTGAATGAAGTCTGGTTCACTGACGTGCGTGTGCCCGCTGAAAACCTTGTCGGTGAAGAAAACAAGGGGTGGACTTACGCCAAATATCTGTTGGTGCATGAACGTTCCGGTATTGCAGGTGTAGGCGCAGCATTGTCTGGACTTGAGCATTTGAAACATATTGCAAAAGACCAGCAAAAAGACGGGAAGCCACTTTTGGACGATCCGTTTTTTGCAGCGCGTCTGGCTGAAATCGAAATCGACCTGTCCGCCATGCGCACGAGCAATTTGCGGGTGACACAAGCGGCAGACGATGGAGCGCCTCCGGGGCCGGAAACCTCTATGCTGAAAATCAAAGGCACGGAAATTCGTCAGTCGATCAACGATCTCACGCGCCGCGCCCTTGGCCCCTACGCTATGCCATTCGTGTCGGAAGCGCTGGACGCTGGATACAACGAAGAACCAATCGGACCTGACTATGCGAACCCGATTGCGGTCGATTACTTTAACCATCGTAAGACAAGCATTTACGGCGGATCCAACGAAGTGCAACGCAACATCATTTCCAAAATGATGATGGGGCTTTGATCTTTGACAAAAGAAAACGAATTGTATCCTTATCAATATCCGCATGACTGCAAAGGCATGCAAGCGACAAGGCGACATGGCGATCCCTCTTTGCGCTATGATGCTCAGTTTCGCTCATTCACGATTTGGGATCGCGCAGATCAATCTCCAGGCTGGACAATAAGCCATTGTCCTTTCTGTGGTGAAAAACTGCCCGACACGCTCGATGAACTATGGTGGGTAGAAGCCGAGAAATTTGGATTTGTTGATCTGGGTTCTGACAAAAAATTATTGCCAGCAGAAATGTTGACGGATGAGTGGTGGCGAAAGCGAGGCATTAAATAATGGATTTTAATCACACAGATGATCGCCGCATGTTGGCGGATATGGCTGGGCGTTTTGTGCGCGAGCAATACCCCATAGATGCGCGCCACGAAGCGACGAAAACTGATGATGGCTTTTCCCGTGAGACATGGGCGCAGATGGCTGAGCTCGGATTGATCGGCGCATTGTTTCCTGAAGACGCTGGCGGCTTTGGCGGTGCGGGTTTTGACATCGCTGTCGTGTTTGAAGAACTGGGCAAGGGATTGGTGACGGAACCTTTCCTTGCAAACCTGCTTGCGGGAACGGCGCTAACACATGGCAATGACTCACAAAAATCCATTCTGGAAAGCGTGATTTCTGGCGAAACACTGTTGGCATTTGCACATGGCGAACCCACCAGCCGTTAT
>CALHHQ010000045.1 GCA_938030645.1 uncultured Rhizobiaceae group bacterium | reverse complement strand
TAATTCACCCGTTTGGGCAAAGAATATATCTGCGGCAGAGACGGATTGCACAATTTGGTTTTCCCCGCGCAACAATAAGAAACCATCTTCGTCAATATCAACAAACCGACCTTGAATTTCTCGATCCGGAAAACGCACTGTTATTGCTTCCCCGACACCACGCGCTCGTTCCAACCATTCCTTACGAATAATGGAAAATCCAGAACCTTCTGCCCAGATGCGAAGTTCGGAAGCCATGGTTCGTGCCAATTCAACAAAGAGTGTTTGCGGTTCTATTTCCAGACCTTCGGCGTCAAACGAAGTCGCAGGGTATAGCGGGTTTTCAGGAAAATGTTGGCAGTTCACACCACACCCAATGACAACCGCCAAAGAACCATTGGAAAGTGTCGTCGCTTCTAAAAGAATGCCAGACAGTTTTTTACCACCCAGCAAAACATCGTTGGGCCATTTGATTTTCAGGTCATTTGAAAAATGCGGAGCAATATTCAATATCGCTTTGTGCAAAGCCAGCGACACGACCAAAGGCAGGGTCGCCAGTTTGTCAGGAGGAGCCTGATTAATCAGCAGCAGCGAAGCGTAGAGGTTCCCGCGTTTGGAAACCCATTCCCTGCCGCGCCGCGCCTTGCCTTGAACTTGCTCCTGAGCAGTAACCCATATCTGTCCTGCATCACCATCATGAGCAAGGTTCATAGCTTCCACATTGGTGGAACCAACACTGTCCAAAGCAAGATGGCGCCAGCCCACAAGCGACGAAATTTGTTGCGGAGTGTTCTTCAACAGATCTTAGAAGAATGTGCGTGCGGCATTCGTCGCGATGTCTGACATCGGACCCGCAATCAGCACATAAAACAATGTGAACAGGCCAGACAGACCCAAGACGATGCGCAATTCAGAAGCCATTGGCAAAAAGCCCTGCTCGGGCTCATCGAACCACATGATTTTGACAATGCGCAGATAGTAATAAGCACCAATCACACTGGCGATAACACCAATCACCGACAGGATATAAAGACCGGATTGGATCGCAGCAAGAAAGACAAAATACTTGGCCCAAAAGCCAGCCAGTGGGGGAATACCCGCAAGCGAAAACATCAACACGGTGAGCATCAATGCCATCATCGGGTTCGTACGCGAAAGGCCAGAGAGATCAGAAATATTTTCCACCATTCCATCCGCACGACGCATCGCAAGTATACAAGCAAACGCTCCCAAGGTCATCGCCATATAGATGATCATGTAAAGAACAACGCCAGACACACCGGCTTGCGAACCCGCCGCCAAGCCAACCAAGGCAAAACCCATATGTCCAATGGAAGAATAGGCCATGAGGCGTTTGATATTGGTTTGGCCGATGGCCGCAAATGCACCAAGCCCCATAGAGGCGATGGCGATGAACGTAATAATCTGCTGCCACTCAGCTGTGGCAGGTTCAAATGCCCCGTACACAACACGGATCAGCATGGCCATGGCTGCCACTTTCGGTGCCGCAGCAAAGAAAGCGGTTACAGGAGTTGGTGCACCTTCATAAACATCCGGCGTCCACATGTGAAATGGCACGGCAGAAATTTTGAACGCCAAGCCAGCAAGTACGAACACGATGCCGAACAAGAGACCGAGGCTCACGCCGCCCGACATAGACGCGGCTATGCCTTCAAAGCCCGTGTGACCTGTGAAACCATAAACCAGCGAAGAACCATAAAGCAGCATGCCTGAAGACAATGCGCCCAAGACGAAATATTTCAATCCAGCTTCAGTGGAACGCAATGAGTCGCGATTGATTGCAGCGATCACATAGAGCGACAGCGATTGCATCTCGAGACCAAGATAAAGCGTGATCATATCGTTGGCAGACACCATGAGCAGCATGCCCAAAGTCGCCAAGACGATGAGAACTGGATATTCAAAACGTGCAAAGTTTTCACGACGCGCGAAGCCAACCGACATTGCAATCGCAACAGCCGCACCGATCAACACCAGAATTTTCATCAAACGTGCAAAAGGATCCATAACGAATGCGCCATGGAAGGCTTCACCCGTCTGCGGAAACCAAAAAATGGCAATGGCAGCCAATGCCAACAAGGCAACCGACAGACCAGTCACGATTCGTGTCGAGTTTTCACCAGTGAAAACACCAATCATCAACAGAACCATCGCACCACCCGCGAGCCAGAGCTCCGGACCTGCCAGCCATAGATTTGGAATATCCATCACCATGTTTTCAACCGTCCCGTTCTATTTGCTCGCGGCCTGCACTGCACCATCGACAGCGGCCTGATAATTCAGAATGAGCGCATCAACAGAAGCCTGTGTTACATCGAACACAGGGCTTGGATAAACGCCAAAGAAGATCACCAACACAATGAGCGGATAGAGGGTCCACTTTTCGCGCGTGTTGAGATCAAGAATTGATTTAAGGGCTTCCTTGTCGAGCGTGCCAAAGACAACCCGACGGTAAAGCCAAAGTGCATAAGCTGCAGACAAAATCACACCCAGTGTTGCAACCAAAGCAATCCAGGTGTTGGCTCGGAAAGCGCCCAGCAACGTCAAAAACTCGCCAACAAATCCAGCGGTGCCCGGCAGACCAACATTCGCCATGGTGAAGATCAGAAACGCCACAGCGTATTTCGGCATGTTGTTGACCAAGCCGCCATAAGCCGCGATTTCACGGGTGTGCATTCGGTCGTAAACAACACCAACGCAAAGGAACAATGCGCCCGACACCAAACCATGAGCCAACATTTGGAAAATACCGCCCTGAATGCCCTGCGTATTGGCTGCAAAGATACCCATGGTCACGTAGCCCATATGCGCCACCGACGAATATGCAATCAGCTTTTTGATATCTTCCTGCATCAAAGCCACGAGTGACGTGTAAACAATCGCGATGACGGACAACACCAGCACAAAGGTTTGCATGTCAGCACTGGCCAATGGGAACATGGGAAGCGAGAAACGGAGGAAACCATAACCACCCATTTTCAGCAGAATACCCGCCAAAATAACCGAACCAGCAGTGGGCGCTTCCACATGGGCATCAGGCAACCACGTATGAACAGGCCACATAGGCATTTTCACTGCAAAGGACGCAAAGAAGGCCAACCATAGCCACGTCTGCATTTCTGCAGGGAACTTGTAAGCCATGAGTGTTGGAATATCGGTCGTTCCAGCTTGCCAATACATCGCCATAATCGCCAACAACATCAAGACAGAGCCGAGCAATGTGTAGAGGAAGAACTTCATCGAAGCATAAACGCGACGCGCACCACCCCAAACACCGATGATCAAGAACATCGGGATCAAGCCAGCTTCGAAGAAGACATAGAACAGAACGATATCAAGCGCACAGAACACGCCGATCATCAACGTTTCAAGCAACAAGAACGCAATCATATATTCACGCACTCGGTTCTGAACGCTGTCCCAACTCGCCAGAATGCAGAATGGCATCAGGAAAGTCGTCAAAATGACAAACAGCATGGAAATGCCATCAACACCCATATGATAGGAAATATCGCCTTCACGGATCCAGGCGACCTTTTCGACCATTTGGAAACCGGATTGCGCATTGTCAAAATTGTACCAAATGCCAAGCGATACCAAGAACGTCACAACGGTTGTGAACAAGGCCACAAAGCGCACATTGCGACGCGCAACTTCACTGTCTTCCCAGATAAGGAAAGTGATCAACGCGCCAACAAGCGGCAGAAAAGTGACAATCGAAAGGATTGGAAGGTCAGCCACGACTTAGTGCGCTCCCGCAAACATTGTGTAAGTCACCAGAGCCGCAATGCCGATCAGCATCGCAAACGCATAGTGATAAAGATAACCGGATTGAAGTTTCACGACGCCGCGTGTCACATCCATAATCCGAGCAGAAATGCCGTTTGGTCCAAAACCATCAATCACGCGACCATCGCCTTCTTTCCAAAGAAAACGACCAAGCCACATTGCTGGGCGAACGAAGATGCGATCATACAGCTCGTCGAAATACCACTTGTTGAGTAGGAACTGATAAAGCCCTGGGTGCTGACGCGCCAACTCAGATGGCAGACCTGTTGAACGGATGTAAAAAATATAGGCCAGCACGAAACCAGACGCCATCATGATGAAAGGAGACCATTTCACCAATTTTGGAACATTGTGAAACTGTTCCAGAATTTTGTTGTCAGCGCCGAGATACAACGCACCTTTCCAGAAGTCAGTGTAATGGCTGTCCAAAGCGCCGGGCTCATGATGCGCACCGATGAAGTTCGCATAGAACAACACGCCAGCAAACAAGGCACCAACTGCAAGAATATAAAGCGGTACCAACATAACGTTGGGGCTTTCATGCACATGGCTCATCACATCAGCAGAGGCACGCGGCTTGCCGTGGAACGTCATGAAGATTAGGCGCCAAGAATAGAAGCTCGTGAAGAACGCAGCCACAACGGTCATCCAGAAGGCGTAACCAGCAAAAGCGTTTTGCCCCACGTAGAGACTTTCAATAATCGCGTCTTTCGAGAAGAAGCCAGCCGTGCCAATTACAGTTCCAGGAATACCAAGACCAGTTAGCGCCACGGTGCCAATGATCATCATCCAATAAGTGCGCGGAATGTGTTTCCGCAGCCCACCCATATTGCGCATGTCTTGTTCGTTGGAAACCGCATGGATCACAGATCCAGCCCCTAAGAACAACAGCGCTTTAAAGAATGCGTGAGTGAACAAGTGGAACGTTGCCGCGCCATAAGCGCCGACCCCAAGAGCAGCGAACATATATCCGAGCTGCGAGCAGGTTGAATAAGCAATAACACGTTTGATGTCGTTTTGAACCAAACCAACGGTGGCGGCAAAGAATGCGGTCGTTGCACCAATGAATGTGATGAATGTCAAAGCTGTGTGTGAAAGTTCGAAGATTGGAGACATACGTGCCACCAAGAACACGCCAGCTGTCACCATGGTTGCTGCGTGAATAAGTGCAGAAACCGGTGTCGGGCCTTCCATCGCATCGGGCAACCAAGTGTGGAGCAGGAATTGCGCTGACTTACCCATCGCGCCCATGAACAACAGCAAGGCCACAACAGTGATCGCACTGCTTTGCTGCAACTCATAGCCGAGGAAGTTTAGAACAACCTTGTCGTCCGCCGCACCGGCAAGACCGCCAGCATTTGCGAAGATCACATCGAAGTTCACGGAATCGAACAAAACGAAGACACCGAAAATGCCGAGTGCAAAACCGAAGTCACCCACACGGTTGACCACGAAAGCTTTCATCGCAGCGGCATTGGCAGACGGCTTCTTGTACCAAAAGCCGATCAACAAATAAGAGGCAAGGCCCACGCCTTCCCAGCCAAAGAACATTTGAATCAGATTGTCTGACGTCACCAACATCAACATGGCGAAAGTGAACAAAGACAAATACGCAAAGAAACGCGGGCGATGCGGATCATGGTGCATATAGCCAATCGAATAGACATGAACGAGCGCAGACACTGTGTTCACGACGATCAGCATCACGGCGGTCAGCGTATCAACACGGAACGCCCAATCGACTGAGAAATTCCCGACTTCAATCCATTTTAGAACAGGAATGGTGAACGCCTCTGCGCCCCCTTGCCAGAAACCAAAAAAGTTGACCCAGCTGAACAAAGCAGCCGCGATCAAAAGGCCAGACGTTACATATTCGGAGGCTTTGTCACCAATCTGTTTGCCGAACAGGCCAGCAATCAGAAATCCGATGAGCGGAAGAAAAACAATGAGATGAAGCATATCTGATATTGCGCTCGACGAGCGCCCTAACCTTTCATCACATTTGCATCTTCAACCGCGATGGAACCACGGTTACGGAAGAAGACAACGAGAATAGCAAGACCAATAGCTGCTTCAGCAGCAGCGACAGTGAGAACCAGCAACGCGAAAATCTGACCAACCATATCGTTGTTGGCTTGGCTAAAAGCCAAGAAGTTCAGATTGACTGAGAGCAGGATCAATTCAACCGACATCAAAATAACGATGACGTTTTTGCGGTTGATGAAAATACCGAACACGCCAAGCGTGAACAGGATCGCGCCGACTGTCAGAAAATGTCCAAGACCGATTTCCATAATCAGATACCCTCCCCCGGCTTCACTTTGTGCATGGTGATTGCCTCTTCAGGATCACGTGCAACTTGGTCGGCAATATTCTGGCGCTTCACATCCGTGCGATGGCTCAAGGTCAGCACAATCGCACCGATCATTGCCACGAGAAGAATGATGCCAGACAGTTGGAAGAAGAAAATGTAGCGCGTGTAAAGCAAATCGCCGATGGCTTTGATGTTCGAAGTTTCCGCCATATCCGGTATCGGTTGAACTGCAACGCTTGCAGCCTGTGGATCCACAAACGTTGTGCCCAAAACGAAGATCAACTCGACGAGCAAAATGATACCAATAATGCCGCCAATTGGCAGATATTGAAGGAAACCCTCGCGCATTTCTGCAAAATCCACGTCCAACATCATCACGACAAACAAGAACAACACCGCAACCGCGCCCACATAGACAACGATCAAGATCAACGCGAGGAATTCAGCGCCCGTCAACATGAACAATCCAGCCGCATTGAAGAATGCGAGAATCAAAAACAAGACAGAATGCACGGGATTGCGCGATGCAATCACCATGAAGGCGGAAGCAACGGTGACCGTGGCAAACAGATAAAAGAAAAGTGCAGCGACGCCCATGCGTTTTGCGCTTTCTGTATTGCGGCAGTCGAAATTCGCGGCGGCGAAATCAACCCCTGTGTTATCTGCCTTTCGGCAATTCAATTGGGCAATTTGGCTAACCCAAATTACCCGCGACAATCAGCGCCCTCTTAGCGCTTCACCTGCCCCCCGTCCATAAGACCAGAGGCTGGATTTGATCTATTTCACGACAATCTCGAATTGATCAGCGATAAGGCGCATCAATTGCGATGTTGCGAGCCAATTCACGCTCCCAACGCGCTCCATTTTCGAGCAATTTATCTTTGTCGTAATACAATTCTTCACGCGTTTCCGTGGCGAATTCGAAATTCGGCCCTTCAACAATCGCATCCACCGGGCAAGCTTCCTGACAGAAACCGCAATAGATGCATTTCACCATATCAATGTCATAACGCACGGTACGGCGCGTGCCGTCGTTGCGGCGCGGGCCAGCTTCAATCGTGATCGCTTGCGCCGGGCAAATCGCTTCGCACAGTTTGCAGGCAATACAACGCTCTTCACCATTGGGGTAACGGCGCAAAGCGTGTTCTCCACGGAACCGCGCAGATGTATGTCCCTTTTCATAAGGGTAATTCAGCGTCACCTTCGGTTTAAAGAAATACTTCACGCCAAGGCCAAAAGCTTTGACGAACTCCCAAAGGAAAAGAGATTTACCAGCTGAAATCAAAGAAGACATCTTAAACTCCGTATTCCATGAAGGCCAAAAGTCCAAACATGGAGCAGTTTGCCAGTAATATAAGCCAAGAATATTTTTCCATCACAGAACTCACATGACGCAATTCATCCGCTGGCATTCCTAAGAACGCGGCATGCTTTTGAACCACAAGTTTCGGAGCATTTATCTTTGCATCTATCCAAGTTTTTAGCGCGGAATAAATCAAATAATTCGCCCCTCCAGCAATGAGGCCAGCGACAATTACAAGAAAATTGTACATTTACGCCCACCCCATGAATTGCAGTACGAAGGCTGTAGCGAAGACCATGAACAGTGAAATCGGCAGGAACACTTTCCAACCCAAACGCATCAACTGGTCATAACGGTAACGCGGAACAATTGAACGCACCATAGCCATGCAGAAGAATACAAACATGCCCTTCAAGACGAACCAGAAAATGCCGGGCAACCAATTGAACGGTGCGATGTCGATGATCGGCAGCCAACCGCCGAGGAACAACAGAGTAGTGAGTGCGCACATCAGAGTGATGGCCACAAATTCCCCAAGGAAGAACAGAAGGAATGGCGTGGAAGAATATTCCACCATGTGCCCCGCGACCAACTCCGATTCCGCTTCTGGCAAGTCAAACGGCGGACGGTTTGTTTCCGCAATCGCTGAGATGAAGAAGATGATGAACATCGGGAACAAAGCCAACCAATGCCAATCGAGGAACGAGTTCACGGGAACACCAAGGCGAGTGCCGAGACCGTCTTGCTGACTGTAAACCACATCGGTCAGGTTCAAAGAACCGACGCACAGGAGCACAGTGATGATCACAAAGCCAATAGAGACTTCGTAAGACACCATTTGCGCGGCCGAACGAAGCGAAGCGAGGAACGGATATTTCGAGTTAGAAGCCCAGCCGCCCATGATGATG
>CALHHQ010000044.1 GCA_938030645.1 uncultured Rhizobiaceae group bacterium | reverse complement strand
CAACCTATGCCAGTGATGATGTATCCTTGGGCGGTGCCGGAGACGGAGAAAAAGTCTTAAGCTTGGATAGTTGTTTTAGACCATGCGAAATCGGGCTTCAAAGCCGATAGGCAGGTCAACAAAATGGCCAACAGAAACACCAAATACATTCTGCTGTCAGGCAATGGAAAAACCAAAAACTTTCCACCAATTGTGAGAATGCAAGTTGTGATCAATGCAGCTTGCCTTTGGGTGAACGGGGCTGTAGCCTTCACCAAAGCAGCCAAGCCAACCAGAAGAGTTGCGAAAATGGCGGCCCAATTGAAATTCACAACAGACATGAACACGCCACGAGCAAAACCTTTTGCCCATGCAAAGATGGAAAAGGCGGGTTCAAACCCTTCCAAAGTTGGTTGAATGGTGACGTTGGAGAAATAGTAATGGGTCCACCAACCGGGGTGTCCCATAGTTTTTTGAACCCAAATGGACACTGCCAATCCGCAAACGAATGTGAGCAGAGCTGGCCATTTTTCTGTCTTGAATAAGAAGCTTACTAAGACCAACGCGAACAGAAGGATTACAGTATCTGGTCTGAACAACAGCGCTGCAAACAACACGACCATTGATATCCAAACGCGTTTTTGCAGCCATAAATACAAGCCGATCAATGTGATGGCGTTTGCTACTATGTCAGGTCCAATTGCACGGGAAAGTTCAAAATAGTTCATCAGCAGGAAAAACGCTGCTACGAGCGCGCCGCCTTGTAAGCTGCGTGTGCGATACATCCAGAAGAACGAGGTGAGCCCCAACACCAAAGCGCTGATGTGGCTTGTCCAAGAGGCGAGGGTGACCATGGCTTTCGCATCTTGTGCGAAGCTGAGCAAATATGAATATCCAAGCTTTACGGAATAAAGCGGCAACACGGACGCAAATGCATTGGCGTCTGAAGACTGCCGCGCTCGGTATGCATCGCCATTTGAAAGCGCTTCATAGTCCGCTTGCGATGTGGCCGATTGAATGGCCCCCCAAGCTTGCTGATGGACAGCCTCATTGGACAGACCGCTCAATTGCAATGCGCTCGCCACATAGGGTACGGCATCGTAATTGAAGACTTGCAGCAGAGTAGCGAGAACAAAGATTGCAAATACAAAACCCAAAAAAGCACCGCCGAATAAGATCGACAATGCTTTTGACGTCCCCAGCGGGGACGCCACGTTACCAACGGCATTGATCAGCCGATATACGGGAAGCTGTGTTTGCAAAGACGTACTTTACCCGCGTTGGGATTTGATGAAATCCGTGACAATTTTGATCACGCCGCCGCTCAACACTTTGTCGAGGGCTTTGATGAACATATCAACATGCTCGCGTTGCGTGATCAGCGGTGGCTGAAGGCGCACAACGTTGCGGTTGTATTCTGTGAAAGCAACAAGCACATCGTGATCGCGCAAAAGGGCAGAGCCGATGAAACCGGAAAGCGAACCTTTCAGTTTCTCATCCATCAAAGAGAGAGCAGGGCGCACAGCCATTGGCATGGTTTGTGAAAAGTCTTGAAATTCGAGACCCATCATGAAGCCGCGTCCGCGAACATCCTTGATCAGTTTTGGATATTTCGCTTGAAGCTTTTGAAGTTCAGCTTTCATGTAAGCGCCCACATCTTGAGCATTCTCCATCAAATCGTCTTCATACATGATGTTGAGAGCTTCGATGGCCGTGATGCAAGATTCTCCGATACCGCCGAAAGTGGCTGGTCCGTGGATCAATGCATTCTCTTTTTTGCCATATGCTTTCATGTAGATTTCTTTTCGAGCAATCATTGCTGCCATCGCCGTTTTGCCGCCGCCAAGAGACTTAGCAAGGGCTGTGACATCAGGAATGACGCCGTAATGTTCAAATGCGAAGAAACGGCCTGAACGGCCCGTGCCCGATTGAACTTCATCAGCGATCCAAAGCACGTTTTTCTCGTCGCAGAGAGCGCGAAGACCTCGCCAGAATTCTACTGGAGCCTCCACAATACCAGCACCACCTTGGATGGTTTCCAAGCAAACAATACCGATTTCAGGGTCGTTTTCGAGCGCTGTGCGAATGGCTTCCAAATCGCCAAAGGGCACTTTTGTCACATCATCCAGCAATGTGAAGTCTGACTGATAAAGTTTTGAATCCGTGATCGACAACACACCTTTGGTTTTGCCGTGGAAGGCGTGTTCTGCATAAAGAACCTTGGAGCGTTTCGGCCCTTGGTATTTTTCAGCCACTTTCAACGCTGCTTCCATGGCTTCCGAACCAGAAGACCCGAGAAACACCATGTCCAAATCGCCTGGCGCAATGGCTGCCAGATTGTGGGCAAGGGCTGCTGCATATTGAGAGAGAAACGCCATGGCGATTTCGTGACGGTTCTCGTCCTGAAATTTTTTGCGAGCAGCTAAGATGCGCGGGTGGTTATGGCCGAAAGAAAGCGAGCCAAATCCACCAAAGAAGTCGAGAATTTTGCGACCGTTTTGATCCGTGTACCAAACGCCTTCAGCACTTTCGATCTTGATCTTGTGAAAGCCCAGAAGCTTCATGAAATGATATTGACCAGGGTTCAGATGGTCCATGAACAGTTCAGTCATTTTCTCGATCGGCATCGCCTTCGCGTCTTCAACAGAGAGAAGGTTAGGGCGGGCCAGATCAGGCGCTATTGATGGAGCTTCCAGCTTTATAGGGTTGGGCGCGGCAGTTTCTGTTGTATTCTTATTGAGTAATCCGAACATGTCTCAATCTTTCTTTTGAACTTGAATAACTTGCTGTGAGCGAAACATTCTAATATTTCTGGGTTAGAAGGGCGTAAGATCTGAACCCAGTGTATTTACCTGCGGTTTCGACATATTGTACTTCCTCTCCCACCTTCAAATATGGAGCATTGAAGGATTTTCTAATTCTAACCAAAGTTCCGTCTTGTGTTAGAAAACGGATCGTATGAATTTTTGAACCAGTACTCACTCGGACTTCATTTCCATAGAGAGATACTATGCCTTGTTGTGGGACACCTACATGAACGCCAGGTTCGATTTTTGTGATGTAATATGAGCCACCCAGTACGATTGTAAAACACAGCAATAGACCAACGATTGCGATGTTTTTAAAACGTTCATTACAGATTAGCTGAACTAGTTTTCCTCTTGCTTTATGGTGCAATTGTAATCCCCTAAGCCGCTTGCGCGATGGGCTGTTCTGAGGTTTTGGTTTCGAGATTGTCACGATATTCGCGATAAGCCGCGACCAACATGTCGTCGTCTGAGAAATTGGCTTTCCAACCCAGTTCGCGTTCAGCTTTTGAACAGTCGAGCAGACATTCTTCATCAGCGATCAAATATTGTT
>CALHHQ010000043.1 GCA_938030645.1 uncultured Rhizobiaceae group bacterium | reverse complement strand
CTCCGGATTGGAAGACCTGCTGGGTGAGATGTTGGGAGGCGGACAACGCACATCGCGCAATCGTGCCCGACAAGGACAAAGTGGCGGTGGCATTCTTGATCAATTGCTGAACCCGACGTCGCGACGTAAACGGCAAAATCCATACGCGCCGACCCAGCAAAAGCGCCAGCCAAGAAGGCGTCGTTCAAGCGGTGGTGGCCTTGGAGAGATTTTTGGCGACATGCTAGAACCGGGTGGGAACACAAGTTCGGATTATCAACGGGATACCGGCAGTGTTTTTGACCAGTTTCTTGGTCCCAACCATTAAGCCGATTTTCCGCCACCTAATACGAGAACATTGCCGAGCATGACCAATGCCAACCCCGCGATCGCGAGTATTGGAAACGTGTAACCTTCAAATATTGCGGAAATGATCAAAGCGAAAACGGGAAACATGACTGTTGCGTAGCCCGAACGTCCAGATCCTATACGACCAATGAGCGACATGTAGGCCCAGAACGCGATGACGGAAGACACAACCGCTAAAAACAACAGCGAAGACAAATAGACTGGTGAGAAGTCCAGCGCGAGTGAATTGCCGAGCGCGAGTGACATTATTGCGCTGAAAGCAGCACCATATGTCATTCCCCAAGCACTTGCTGCCAAAACTGGAATTTTACGCTGTTGGAGCGATGCGGAAATCTGACTGCCGATACAGAACGACAGCGTGCCAACAATACACAGCGCCAATCCCAATGCCGCATTGCCGGTCCAACTCTGGTTCGCAATCTCCGGCCAGAACATAAATGCAATTCCTGCAATGCCGATCAAAGCACCGGCCAAGACACGCCCGCGAGGAACACGTCGCGCAATGAGAAATCCCAAGGCAAGATTGAAAATAGATGCGAGAGAAAAGACGACTGAGAGAAGCCCGGAGATCAAATAGACCGAGCCATAATAAAACAGCATGAAATTGAGGCAGAAGATGAAAAGCCCCATCCCGGAAAAGGCGAGATGGAGCTTCAGTGGAAACCGCATGGCTTCCTTTTTCATGCGGACCCAAGCCCACATGATAATGGCGGCGATTGCGAACCGCCAAAACAAAGAAGTCTGAACAGCTACCGTTCCCACCTGCAAAGACAACGCATACCAACTGGCACTCCACGACAGCACAAGAGCTGTGTAGAGTACATAGTCAAAGGTTGTGAGACGCCTTTCGGCGGGAGCTAAATCTTGCTTCAAACAGAGTCGCGCTTTCTGCTCCAAAATCTGCGGCGGGCCACAAGAGCGCGTAAATTCAAGGCCGGATCGCCTTTGGTAGCAAGTGCTTCGCGGACATCGAGGCGAGTCACCCCCATATCTTTTAACACCCAGTCTTCCTGATCCAAGAGAACGGCAAGTTGTTTGCGCTTGCTGCGGCGTCTCATTTGCTTGCGAAGCATTTTGATCAGGTCAAAGGGACCGGGAACAAATGTGGTGCGACGCGCAGTGCGTTCAATAAAAGCCATAACAGTTTCTCCATGGTTGGAAGTTCGATAACTGTTAAATGGCACGTCTTGATTAATCATTCCAACGAATGTTATTTATCATATTCATTCACATTATTGATGAATTGATTTTTCATGCAAAACCTCGACATTGATCATTTGCGGACCTTTCTTGCGGTCGTAGAAACACGGAGCTTCACCCGCGCGGGAGAACAGGTTCACAAAACCCAATCTGCTGTTTCCATGCAGATGAAGCGGCTGGAAGAAATCGTTGGAAAACAATTATTCACGCGTGCAGGTCGAGGCATTGCTATCAGCCTAGATGGAGATCGACTTGTTAAATACGCCCGAGAAATTGTAGAAAAATCAAATGAAGCGTTGGCGGCATTTGATGAAACCGCGCTTCGCGGAAGCGTCTATCTTGGCACAGCCGATGATTATGCAGAGCGGTTCTTGCCTGCCATCCTAGCAGGCTTCACTGCCTCCAACCCTTTAGTGGAAGTGAGCGTTGTGTGTGAAAACACATGGGGACTTCGCCAACGCATAAAGTCTGGCGAATTGGACGTGGCGATTGTCACCCACAACGAAGCGAGGGAACATTCCGAATTGATCCGCCGGGAGCCTCTGCTTTGGGTTACATCGGACCGCCACCGCACGCACAATCAAACGCCACTGCCTCTGGCTTTGGGAAGTCCGCATTGTATTTGGCGTGAAGCGGCCATGGTTGCTTTGGAGAAAATGAACCGTCCTTACCGCATGCTGTACACCAGTTTTTCGGCCACAGTTGTCGGCTCGGCTGTGTTGGCTGGGTTGGCTGTTTCCGTTCAACCAGAATCCGCATTGCGACCCGGTATGCGCGTTCTGACAGAACGAGACGGGTTCGTTTCCTTACCTCAATGCGAAATTGGATTGTTGCGTGGCCAGCGTGAGAAAAACGAGGTGACGGAAGCGCTTGTTGATCACATCAAACGGAGCCTCAACGCTATTCGATCACCTGACTATTCCCTTGAAGGCACTTTGGCTGCCGCCGCATATCCTCCAGCGCATGCGACTCCTGCATCACAACCGTATTGAAGCAATTGGGGAATGAAATTTTCCTTGGTTCTAAGCGTGATAATGCGTGATAAAGAAAACCATGCCTGACTCGAAATCCAATGCACTAGAAGTCACCGTCACCGAACTTTCCGGAAAGCTGAAACGCACCGTGGAAGACACATTTGGCCACGTGCGCGTGCGCGGTGAAATTTCTGGATTTCGCGGGCCTCATTCATCTGGTCATTGCTACTTTTCATTGAAAGACGAAAAGGCGCGTTTAGAGGCGGTGATCTGGCGCGGTCAAGCGGCCAAACTCAAACACATGCCCGAAGAAGGTCTTGAAGTCATAGCATCGGGTAAATTGACCACCTATCCAGGTTCTTCAAAGTACCAGATTGTGATCGACAATATTGAGCCAGCAGGCGCGGGCGCGCTGATGGCGCTTTTAGAAGAACGTCGCAAAAAACTTGCTGCAGAAGGTTTATTTGAAGAAGGGCGCAAACAATTACTGCCCTATATGCCGAAAGTGATCGGTGTAGTGACATCACCGACAGGCGCTGTGATCCGTGATATTTTGCACCGAATTGCAGATCGATTTCCTGTTCACGTGGTTGTTTGGCCCGTGCGTGTACAAGGAGAAACATCAGGCAAAGAAGTTGCCAATGGTGTGCATCAATTAAACAACTTGCCTGAAGCCATGGGCATCCCCCGCCCCGACCTCATCATTGTGGCGCGCGGCGGTGGATCTCTGGAAGATTTATGGGGTTTCAATGATGAAACCCTGGTGCGTTCTGTTTCCAATTCCATGATCCCTGTAATTTCTGCTGTGGGCCACGAAACAGATTGGACTTTGGTGGACCATGCCGCTGATTGGCGTGCACCGACACCAACAGCTGCGGCCGAAAAGGCGGTTCCCATTCGTGCTGAGTTAGAAGCTTATATCGCCGACCTTGGCGCACGGTTGCGTGGCGCTATGAGCAGACTAAGTGACAATCGGCGTAATTCCGTTCGTTCCGCTGCACGGGGTTTGCCAGCACCAGATATGCTTTTGGCACTGCCCCGCCGGCGGTTCGATGAAGCGTCCGGTCGTCTTGACCGAGAATTGACGAACCGCGTCGGGCGTGTGCGAGATAGGTTCAATCAAACAGGCGCGCGACTTTCAGTACGGTCGCTGGAATTGCGCATTTCACGCGCCCGCGAAACGTTGCAGCCTTTTGAAAGGCGCCACCAAAACTCGCTTTCGAATATGTTGGAACGCCGCAAGGAGCGGTTTACGCAAAGGGCTCAACGGTTGAGGATAGAACCTATTGCCAATCGTCTTGGCAGTGGGCGTCAATCTGTAGAGCGCAGCGAAAAGACAATGCAAGCACGTCTGCAAAATTTGTTTGCTCAAGCCCATCAGCAGTTGGACCGAAATGGCCGCCTGTTGAACACTTTATCTTACAAAAGCACATTGGAACGCGGATTTGCGGTTGTGCGCAATGAAAATGGAAAGCTGGTTAAAAACGCGTCCACTGTAAAAGCTGGACAAGCTCTTTCTATCGACATGCTGGATGGATCAATAGATGCGGTCGTTGGAGCAACAGGCATTTCTGGCGACACGACGAAGCCAAAGAAAGCAGCCGCAAAAACAAATTCAAAACCTGATGGTGGCAATCAAGGTCAGCTCTTCTAAACTCCATATCGCCTAAAATTTGAATCAAATTGCCGTTCCTGTTTCAGGCACGGTTTCACACCTATATGCCAGTTTGCTCTCCGAAATGACTTCACAGTCGGGGATAAACATGTCGGACAAACCAACTCAAGAGCTCGTCAAAATTGCTGAGGTTCCGCCTCTCGTGCCTGTTGGCGCGCGTGATTTCGGTGTGTTGCGTATCTTGCCGGAAGGCATATTCCTGGCTGTGCGAGACCAGAACAGTTCCAACGTGGCTCCCTTATATGTGTTCGGTTTTTGTAATCCTGCGTTCGCGCGTATGGCGGAACGGGAAGCTGAAGCTCTGCTAGGCACGTCACTCGACACTGTTTTCTCAACCACCAATTCCACCGCTATCGGCAATGGAATGAAACACGTTGAAGACACGGGCGTTCGAACCAGTGTTGATATCGTTCTGGGCAAAACACCACGCCAACGGTTTTGGCGTCTTACGTTGGTACCGCATGATGATGGTGTCATTGCATTGGTCAATGATCGCACCGCTCATATTTCGCGCGAAAACTATCTTGAAGACCGCGCTGTTAAGCTGATTGACCAATCAAACATTTTGGAAAGTTCGCGCCGCGACCTTGAAGATGAAGTGCTGCGATTGCGCAGCAAACTGAATGATATGGAGCGAGCTGCGAAGTTTGATTCTGTATCTGGCCTTCCAAACAGAGCATATTTCTTGGAACGGGCGGGAGCGGAGTTCCAGCGCAGCCAACGCTATGCCCATGATATGACATTGGTGATGATGCGCATTCAAGGGCTTGCTGAAATCTCTAAGAAACAAGGTGCAGAAGTGAACAGCCGCGTGCTCACCAGTTTTGGACAAATCTGTGAGACCGTCTGCCGTGGAGGCATGGACATTGCTGGCCGTATTAAAGACGACGAAGTCGCTGTTTTATTGCCTGAAACCAATCTCACTGGCGGTCTTATGTTTATTGACCGATTGCGCAGCATTGTTGCCAACACGCCCGTGAACACTGGTGACGGATACATTCGTTTGGGAATTCGGGCAGGCGTTGATGCTATGCAAGCTGACGACACCACGTTCTCTGCGTGTATGACACGCGCCAAAGCCAGCATGGCCAAAGGCAAGATATAGTCTGGTTTGGGAAAAATGGTACGGCTGGGAGGAATTGAACCACCGGCCTCTTGCGCCACAAGCAAGCGCTCTAACCAACTGAGCTACAGCCGCACATTTTTTTGAAACTTCAAAATATCAGAAGCAACGGCATTGCCTTAAAACCAAAAGGCGAGTTCGGCAAGTGCGATGTGGCACTCGATTTGCCTGATTGGCATTTATTTTTAAGTTTTCCGTTCAATTCAACAGGTTTTCCAATTAACCCTGCTTTTCGAAATACCGCACCAGCACAACATATGGTGTGGATTGATGCCAAAAAACGCTGTATTTACGCTTTGTTAATAAATGTCGGGCGGTCAGCAGGTCTCCAATATTGCCATTTGGCAAAATTTGTTTCTGCGTTGTGCAACCGAGCGGCAGAACAGCGAGTGACCAAACAATGGCGCAGGTGCAATATCCCTATCTGGATTTGACGGTGTTACCCGACATACGCGCCCATGCAATCTCTGCAAGTGCTGCAGTGCTGTTCGATACTGACTTGTCACAAGTTCTATGGGCCAATGGCGAGGGCGCAAACTATATCGGTTCGCCTGCAATCCGTCAGGCGCTTGAGGGGCGCATGAGCATCAATCCAGCCATGCTGCGCCAGATCAAAACCGCTGCCGAGCGTTTGGAAACGCGCGGCGAAGCAACAGCGATTATGAGAGTCCGTCGTGGTTTCAAAACGCGCCTGATTAACTTCACAATCAGCCACACGACCTTGCCGGGTGGTGAACATGCTTATCTGTTGCTGACGGAACGATTGCACGGAAGACGCCATACAAAAGCCGACATGGTGAAGGCTGCC
>CALHHQ010000042.1 GCA_938030645.1 uncultured Rhizobiaceae group bacterium | reverse complement strand
AATCAAAATTATCCCAAATGTCAGATACAACACCAACAACGGTGCCTGTCGTGTTGCGTATTCCAAGGTCGCTGTGAAGGCTCGAGTGACATTGCCAAAATGGCGCGAACGGGAAACGGCAACGAAAAAACTTGGTGAAGCTTGGGACAATATTGACCGTTACACCCGTCTTCATGAATCCGTTCACGTGGCTATTGCGTTTCGCTATGCCAAAGATTTGGAGCGCACCTTGAAAGAATTGGCTCCTCGTCGTTCATGTGAGGCGCTCAAAACGCAAGTGGCATCAATTGTGTCTTCGCGGTTAGACGAGCACGATGTGACGCAAAAGAAGTTTGATGCTGATGAACAGCGTAAGTTCTCTCTGCTGGCCAGAAAGCGCAAAAACTCCGGCGCTTGAGTCACAGCTTGATCACTTTTTTGATGCGTGATCCGTTTTCAACGATATTCGACTTGCAGTTTTCAACGTCTCGCCTACGCTCGTTCCACCGATTTGGTTTTTGGGAGCGCGGATATTGAAATCTAACGGACTGATCATAGCCGCCGCTTTGTGTCTCGTTTTGCCCACTGCCGGCTTGGCAGCGCCGGTGAAAGTTAAGGAAAAGATCAAATATTACAACATTCAAGGCAAGACTGCGGCTGAGTTTGCCGTGGCCATGAGCAAGCGCGGCCCCTACTCGCGCCAACACCGCAAACGTGCATGGGCTACCGCCAGCCGCGATCTCACTTATCAGTTGGTTCGCAAACGCGGTTCGAAGGGATGTTCCATCCGCGATGTGAAAGTAGAGTTGGATATCGTTTACACGCTGCCAAAACTGCGCAACGCGCGCGCTGTTTCAAAGCGACAGCGCTCCAAATGGCGACGCATGTTCAATTTGTTAAGCAAGCACGAAAAAGTGCATGGCAAATTGTACAAACAGTTTGCGCGCAATGTGCGGAACCAACTGTTGCGGATGCCCCGCGCCTCATCCTGTCGTAAGTTAGACCGTCAGGCTGGCAAAATCGTCAATGCCTTGTCTGAAAAAGACAGCCTGGCCAATGATCGATTCGATTTAAAGGACCGCCGGAATTATTCACTGATGGAACGGATTTATACCGGCAGCTGATTGCTACCAATCGGCTGTCAGATCAGAGGCCTATGTTAGACACCCAGCTTCTTCTGTAACTTCGTCGAGGACGTCGTGTATTGAAAGACGATACGCTCATCTGGATCAATGTGCTTCTTGGCTGCATGGGCCATCAAAGCGGCTTCGTGAAAACCTGATAAAATAAGCTTCAGCTTGCCAGGATACGTATTGATGTCACCAATCGCGTAAATTCCGTGTTCACTGGTGGCAAATTTCTCAGTGTCCACGGAAATCAGGTTTTCATTGAGGTTCAAACCCCAATCAGCAATTGGCCCGAGCTTCATTGTGAGACCGAAGAATGGAAGCACGCGTGTGCAGTTCACGTCGATCATATCGCCTTCGCTGGTTTTCACGCTCGCGCTTTCAACCTGACCGTTGGAACCATTCAAACCAGTCACTTGACCAAGTTGAAGTGACATATGACCTTTTTCCACCAACACTTTCATTTTATTGACACTATCGGGTGCCGCGCGGAATGCGTCACGACGATGTAACAAGGTCACAGACTTGGCGATGGGAAGCAGATTTAGAGTCCAATCGAGAGCCGAATCTCCGCCACCAATAATCAAAAGATCGTGGTCTTTGAACTCTTCTGTACGCCGTACAGAATAGAACACTGATGTATCTTCATACTCTTCGATACCAGGCACGGGTGGGCGTTTGGGTTGGAAAGAACCACCACCCGCAGCAATGACCACGACCTTGGCTTTGATCTTCTCGTCTTCGTCTGTCGTGACGATAAAGCTACCATCGGCTTGTTTCTCAACACCAGCAACCATGCGGTTGAAATGGAACACAGGGTCAAAAGGAGCAATTTGCTCCATCAAACGGTCTGTCAGTCCCTGTCCAGAGATTTCAGGCCAGGCCGGGATGTCGTAGATTGGTTTTTCTGGATACAATTCAGCGCATTGACCACCGGGACGGTCTAGAATGTCGATCAAATGACACTTCAAGTCCAACAAACCGAGCTCAAACACAGCGAATAGGCCCACTGGACCTGCGCCTACAATAACAACATCAGTTTCTGCAATTGAATTGGACTTTTCGGACATTCTATACGCTCATATTTCCGTTTATCTGCTGCCATGAAATGATGGTTCAGCGTGCTGAAAACAAGGAATGGGTTTCCACGTTTTCAGCATTAAAGAGAAAAATTCTGCAGATTGGTAGGCGGCAATTGAGCCTAGGCTTGGCGCTCTGGCACTTTGACCACAAGGCCATCCAGTTCATCGCTTACTTTGATTTGGCAAGACAAACGCGATGTGGGCTGCACATCATACGCAAAATCCAACATGTCTTCTTCCATGGCCTCTGGGCCGCCGGCTTTTTCCGCCCAAGCTTCGTCCACATACACATGGCAGGTGGCACAAGCGCATGCGCCTCCGCATTCGGCTTCGATGCCTGGAACCGCGTTTTTAATGGCATTTTCCATGACAGTTGATCCGTTTTCCGCATCAACTTCAAATTTCGTGCCATCGTGAGCAACATAGGTAATTTTAGGCATATCGAACCTTAGCAAATATCTTTCCTGCAGCGGATTTACCGAGACAGGCTAAAGAGTCAAGGATTTTGCGGTGCGCAGGTGCTCAGCGAGACACTTTGTGAACGCTGTGTGCCTTTTAAGCTAAGATTTCCGCAATGTAGGCGTTAGCTTCATCAACGGCAGCGCGCAGAAGCGTCAGATCTTGCAAATGAGCCGTATTGCCTTCGATGGTTTTGGCTTCGTGAGCTACCGTCCATGCGCCAATGCCACGTGCGGAACCAAGAATTGTATGTGCTGCAAGTTTGCGCTCATCACTCGATTTCGCATTGCTCAAACGGTCCAGATACAAGACTGATTGGCTTTTGAAGAGACTCAGAATTTCGCGTTCCAACGAACGGTCACCCAATGATTGGCGTGACAGGTGAACCAAATCCACTGGGTTTGCGGAACTTGCAGATACGGGTCCTTGGGCTGCGGGCATTGCACACCCTCCATGGGCGGTTGAAAATGAAGAGCGGATTGATTTTGCGTGCGCAGCCATGGCTGTTTGTTCCCTGCAAGTGAATAGACGCGGTCTTTCGTTAAATTTGCGCCTGCTCTATTGACGACGGGTTAACCGTGGTCAGAAATTTGAGTTATGGTTAATCGGCAGTTTACAACTAGTTGTTGCTTTCCGATTGAATGAACAGTGGAAAGATTAACCAAAATTAACCATTTTCACCTGTCACCCCTATTCAACAGTACCCATTGGCATCGGTAAATCGTATGTTGAACTGTGCGGCGGCGCGCGAGCAATGAGGAATTGCGTCTTCAGCAGATGTTTTGAGGCAAACACTGCGAGACGAGTTCTTTGGTTCGAATTGTTGTCCACCCTGCTCTAACCAGCAGTTTTGTAATTTGTGTAGATCCTGTCGCATTGTGCATATCGGGACGAAGTAGAGGCAATAATGGCTAAAAAAGCGAAAGCTAAGGCTCAAGTCGAATCCACAAGTGATGCGCTTAACGCTGTCGAAGAAGCGTTGAAGATCGACTTTGGACAAGAAGCTGAAGCAGACAGTCTTGAAGACAACATTCAAGATGTTGCTGCTAAGCCTGAAAAACCAGCTCGCGAAAACGTTGTTACGCCGAAATCTGCACCAGCAAACGATGTTCGTCGTTCAGGTGCTGCACGTTTCGCGGCGACCTTGAACAAAAAACCATCAGCCTTTTCATTCTGGTTGGCTTCGTTTCTGACAATCGTATGGGTCGCAGCAGCTTGTTGGGCTGGATATTCCATTATCGGAGAATCGCTCACCGACATCACCGCATGGAGCGGTATTGTAGAGCGCCCGAGCCTTATTTACTTCACCGCCAGCTTGATTCTGCCTTTGATGCTGATTTGGAGCTACGCTTTAATGTCGCGTCGCGGCCAGGAGTTGAAAATTGCCGCACGGTCTATGACGGAAGTCGCCTACCGTTTGATCGAACCTGAAAATGAAGCCTCAGGCGCTGTGCGAAGTGT
>CALHHQ010000041.1 GCA_938030645.1 uncultured Rhizobiaceae group bacterium | reverse complement strand
CGACGATAATTTTGCTCCTTTGCACACAGTGAACGTTCAGGTGAAGCCATTTGACTCCAATGTCGTTGTGTATCGCAAAAACGAGTACGAACGATCACTATATGTGGTCGAACAAGGCTGGCCAATTGCGTACTCATTTCTGCAAAACGGGCTTCGCTATATTTACAGCGTCTGCCAGGCTGACGATATCGTGGGATTGGAAGACACGAACTTAGTTATAAAGCCAGCACCCTAGAAAATGTCGCGAAATGCGTTTTGGGCAACCAGCATGAGTACGTCTTTTTGAATCGCGAGCGGCTTGAAAAGGAAACCGGCTTTATCAATCGTTATGTCGTGATCTAGAAAGAATGACTGGATCAAATGGTCAACGGGCAAACCATAACGTTTACTCATCACAAGTTTTTCACCTTTGTTGCCTGCGGCGCGACACAAAAAAGCCGCCCCGGTAAAGGGCGGCTTTTCTTTTTAAATCGGCTGATGCTTAGCCTTGATATTTTGGCTGTTTGCTCAGCTCTTCCTGTGTCCCGTCG
The DNA here is from genome assembly GCA_938030645.1 of uncultured Rhizobiaceae group bacterium. GTDB lineage: Bacteria > Pseudomonadota > Alphaproteobacteria > Rhizobiales > Rhizobiaceae > Pseudahrensia. The sequence goes on along the minus strand of CALHHQ010000041.1, from coordinate 2,251 downwards.
ATATAGACACGAACGCTGTCACCATCGTCTTCGCGTAAGATGGTCAACTCATCCATGGTGACTGCAATCGGATGCTCGCCTAGGCCCAAGAAACCACCGATATCCAAAACTGCATTTTTGATTTTGCCATTTGTGTCCAGAATCAAGCGGTCAATCTCGCCCACATCCTCATTATTGGTGCCATACACACGGGCGCCCTTAAGTGTCGCAGCTGTAAGGTCTTCCACTTCGGCTTTCTGATAACCATCAAATGTGGCCATTGGCGTGCGAAGCATAGGGCGACCATCTTCATCCACACGTTCTGCGGCGTCAGTCTTCGTCACTGATGCGGTTGTGTTTTCGGTATCTGGAAGAATTGTGGATGCTGTACGGTCAAACTCTGGTTCTGCTGTCAGCTGTTCTTTGTTGGTTTTCACCACCAAAAAATACTCTCCTGCATCGCCTTTTTCATTGACGAATTTGATCTGATCCATTTGTACAGCGACATCTTTTTCGCCAATACCAACGAAACCGCCAATGCCCAGAACAACGGCTTTCACCTTACCATCGCGGCCAAGAATGACATCGTTCACTTCGCCAAGATCATCCCACTGCGTTTCTGCGCCGTCATTGACCATCGTTTCGGAATCGAATGTGTCGTAATCTTTCTCAGCAGAATACACGCGCATACCAATGAGCTTGGATGCGTAAATGTCATTTGCTTGGGCTGACTGATAAGTCATCATTTTGCTGGAGTTCGCTTCAGCGAATGCAGCTGTTGTAAGCATAAGCGCCATTGCGGTTGTTGCGATAATGCGTTTCATTATTTAGTCTCCTATTGTTCGACAGTTTCAGTGATACGCGCATGCCATCTTTCCAGGACTGCATGCCCGTTCATCATAGAAACAGACAACCGGCGAATGGGTTCCAAATTTTTTGAAACTCATTCGTCGTATAGGGGCGATTTCAGTTGATCGCCCATCGACGTGAGTTCGCATAATTCAATGTTGATGCGGGATTGAGCGATAGCCGCGTTTCTTAAAAACAAGCACTTTAAAAAAATTGAATGGGGTCACAGGAGAGTTTCATCTAAGCTCAGCGCCTCCAGCCGAAGCTCGAACGCGCACTGTGCAGTGCAAACTTTGGAACTTATTCCAAGCTTAAGCATTTGTAGAGTGACGCTAATAAAACTTCGACATTCACGCGACAAGGAGCACAATGATGTCATCGGAACCGATGGAAGACAAACTGACCGTACCTGAACAGGTTTATGATAAGCCACGCGATGTAACCGCCGATGCATCACTCGATGAAACATCGAAGATAGATATTCTGACCGCTTGGAAAGCAAACGAAGAGGCTTTGATGAGAGCCAGTGGAGAGGGCATGGCAGGCGGTGAGTCTCCCAACCTGCAATTGGTCATAAATGAACTGGCTAAGTTACAGGCCTAAAAATCCGTACTAAGACGAATGATCCAAACTCTGAATTAATTTCCTTGCGCCCGATATACCGAATGGTTGTCGGGCGTTTGTTTTGAGCGCTTGGCTTCAGATCGCAACAAATCAATCTCATGCCTTTTAGGAGTGACACACACTGAGATGCCCGACATCTAACAACGCACAGTAAGTGATCCGCTGCACGTTCGATACGCTAAGTTTATCTATTACTCCACCGGGCAAGGCACTCCGGCATCAACCCACTTTTCCAGAAAACTTACAGCCTCCTCGATGCTATAGGGTGCTGGTTCACGTTTGCCGCCAGGTTTCCACCCCCAATGCACCAACTCGTCCTCTTTGACATGATCAACAACCTCCTGAAGCGTCTTTTCACCATTGCGCTCTGGGTCTTTAAGTTGCGAACAAATTTGAGATGAAGACTGTTGCCACCACACCATTTCTGGCGGCGGCAATTTCCAGACATCATTTCCTGGCGGGCCATGTGGCAGTTCGGAATTTTCTTTTCCATGACACGTAGAACACTGAATATGCTCCGCACCTATACGGCTGTCTCCAGCATTTATGTTCATGCCATGGACACGAGTCTTGCCGTAACTTGGACCTGACCACATGGGAACATTGCTCTCGTCCACATGACAATTTGCGCAGCGAGGATGTGAGGCGATTTCATAGAATTTTTGCCAGTTGGCCAAACCTGTCTCTACAGAGACGGATGGTTTTTCCGGTTCGCCTTCAACGTCAGTGCTTTGTGCATAGGCGGTCGAGCAAGCCAAGACAGCAGTAAGCAAACACACATTTATTTTCATCTTGATCA
>CALHHQ010000040.1 GCA_938030645.1 uncultured Rhizobiaceae group bacterium | reverse complement strand
CCAGCTTCCCCCATATATGTGGCACAGGGTTGGCCTTCGAACTTTGCTGAAATGGCTTCCAAGACGGGTGCCATACGATCCCATGCGGGGCGATCACCACCGCCCATTATCGACGGTCCATTTCGGGCACCGACTTCTCCGCCCGAAACACCAATGCCCAGAAACATTTCCACATTGTCTTGAGCAGCTTTGGCGCGTCGGTTCGTGTCGTCAAAATTGGCATTGCCCGCATCGATGATCATATCATCTTTATCAAGCAGCGGACGCAAAGCTTCGATTTGTGCATCAACAACAGGCCCTGCAGGAACCATCAAAATGATATTTCGTGGAGGTTTAATGCTGGCAACAAATTCTTTTAGCGTTTTGGTTGGCGTGAGTTGACCGGCCAAATTGCCCGCATTTGTGAAAAATTTTTCAGTGACCGCATGAGTTCGGTTGTAAACCGAAAGCGGAAACCCTTTTTCAGCAATATTAAGGGCCAAATTTGCACCCATGGTTCCAAGACCAAGCAAGCCGATAGAAGGGTGGTCTGATGGAGCCATGGTAAAATTCTTTCAAAATGACGAGAAAAACAGATTCACATATTCAGCAGACCATGTTCTGCTGACAAGGGGATTGGCGGGTTATCGACTATATTAAGCGCATGAAGCGTCGCTGATGCTCACGAATTTGTGTTCGAGGTTGCAATCACAAAGTAACATTCGTGATGCTAGAACTCGCCTATGTTTAGATGGATCACCATTTTCGCACTCGCTGCGATCGTGTTTACCGCAACCGGGCTTCACAAGCTTGGTGGCGATGCGCGTGCCGCGACACCTGTTCAGGTGATCGAACTGTCGCAATCCGGCAAAGCACAGTGTTGCAAAGATGCAAAAGAGCAAAAACACAACTCTTGTGTATCCCCTTACATTGCAGCAGCGACCGATGGCCATTTCTTAAACAACAAACAGAATGCCGTTTTTGTTTTTCATGATGACAGCGTTCAAACCGGCGCTCCGGCTTCACCGCTGAAAAGACCACCAAGACCTGTTCTGTAATCCACTTATTCTCGTTGGGTCTCCAACGCACTTTGTATTCAGTAACAGGAGGTCACGACCGTGATCAAAAGACGTTCTCTTCTCGCAAGCTTATTTGCATTCACTGCCGTTCCAGCCAGCACACTTTTGTCTGGTGATGCACTGGCGCACCACATTAAAAAACGCCGCAAGCGCAAAGCATTCAAGCTCGCGCGTCGTTTCAAACCACAACGTGTGCGTTTCAGCGGGTACAAGCCAGGTACACTCGTTGTCGATCCACGCAATCATTATTTATATCTGGTTGAAAGTCGCACACGCGCCCGCCGCTATGGTGTTGGGGTGGGTAAAGCAGGCCTAGAATTTAAAGGGTCAGCCGTTATTCGTCGCAAAGCAAAATGGCCTAGCTGGACACCAACAAAAAATATGATCCGCCGCGAACCTGCCAAATATGCAAAATATGCTGATGGAGTGCCGGGTGGTCCAGGCAACCCTTTGGGTGCTCGTGCGTTGTATTTGTACAAAGGCAAACGCGACACATATTTCCGAATTCATGGAACAACGCAGCCATGGTCTATCGGGCGTTCAGTGTCTAATGGATGTATTCGTATGTTGAACGCACATGTTGAAGATTTGTATAGACGAGTTCCTCTTGGCTCACGGGTGGTGGTTCTGTAATGACACTTTTTGACAACACTTCTGACGACGCAGTTCCGCGTCGTCGGTTCTTGTCTGGAGGAGCGAGCGCAGCTGCACTCGCCCTCGCTGGCTGTGCTATTCCACGTGATCCAGCCGTTGAGCGCAGACGTCTGATTGCGCAAAAGCGTGAACGGGATACACGATATTATCGTGAACTCTATGGGCCGATCAGCACCGAGCAGTTCCCAATTCCGGCCGTCCGGCTGGATGTGGTTAAACCGAAATTCTGGCGTCTTGAGGTTCCCAACACAACGGGTGAGGCGCCCGGCACGGTGGTTGTGAACACCAAAACATTTCATCTTTATTTCACCCAAGAAGATGGCACTGCAATGCGCTATGGCGTTGGCCTTGGGCGTGCCGGATTTGAATGGTCGGGTCGCGCACGCGTGGCGTGGAAACGGGCCTGGCCCAAATGGACCCCGCCAGCGGAGATGATTGCACGTGAGCCAGAGCTTGAAAAATGGAGCGCTGCCAATGGCGGCATGCCTCCCGGCATCGACAACCCATTAGGTGCACGTGCGCTGTATATTTTTGAGGGTGGGGTGGACACGCTTTACCGTATTCATGGCTCGCCTGAAGATTTCAGCATTGGCCGCGCTGTCTCAAGCGGTTGCGTACGGTTGCTGAATCACGACATTATCGATCTCTACAATCGCGTACCAAATGACACTCCAATTGTGGTGTTATAAGTCTTTGTAGATCAACAACGATCAAGCCACATTTGCTGTGGCTTGATTGAGACTCCCTGAGTTTAAGTCTCCAATAAGATATTATATTCACCACGGATGCGTGCCTCGGCTTCTGCAGACAAATATTCTGGATGGTGAGTTGCCAATATGGTTTTGGCCACATCTCGCGCGCGGCTCCAAGCATTTGGCTGTCCGTTTTCAGCCCATGTGATGGGCGGGTCACGATCTGCGATTTTAGGATAAAAATAGTCCCGTTCCATCGCTGCAATCGTATGATCGCCACCCAAGAAGTGCCCTTCATTTAGAACAGACTCGCAGATCACATCAAATCCAAGTGTTTCTTCGTTAACTTCGATGCCGCGCAATGTTCGGTAGATCAGCGAGTGCATTTCATCGTCCAAGACGAACGCTTCAAAACTTGCTCCAAGCAATGAGGCCGTCATGCCAGAAGATTCATAAATCAAGTTTCCACCAGACAGACCCGCCGCCAATGCAGATACACCCTTTTCCATTCCATATTGTGCATCAATGGCTTTGGCATCTGTCATTGAACTGGCCACGCCAGAAGGCAGATTGAGCCAATTGGAAATTTGCGCGGACGCAGCATTCATAACCGAGATTTCGCCGCCACCGCCAACGAAAGAACCTGTTCTCAAATCCACGACCAGCGGCCAATTGGAAAAAATCATGGGATAGCCGGGCTGGAACACGTTGACCATGACGAGACTGGCCAAAGTTTCTGCCAGTGATTGCGCCAAGAAACCCGCCAGAGTAGCAGGAGCCGTCGCACCCGATTGTGCCGCCGTGATACACGAAATCGGCATGCCGTGTTTCATACAGGCCAAGGTGACCTCCACAGCATCTTCACCATATCGCATGGGCGAAATGACGGGGCTTATGTGGGTTTTTAGAAACGGCGTTTTGGAAAAATTCTCTTTGTCCCCATCTCCTCCCATGGCGATCGAGATCATCCGCATGATCGGGTCCACATGTTCCGCGACTGTGAACGACGTCGCGACGGGTTTGGTTGTGCCTTTCAACAGCGCAAATACAGTGTTCACGTCCAAGTCCATTATGTCGGGCAAGTCTGTCGCAACACAACAACGGGTAAACCAGCTCACATTGGTCAGCGTGTCTTGCAGACGGGTAAAATCATACAAGTCCTGCAACGTGGATGGACGGTAGCTCGCCGTATCGATATCCAGCGTTTGAACCGCTGCGCCACCCGTTCCAAAATGAACGCGATCTCCACCAACGAAGATTGAGCGTTTTGGATCACGGCCATGGAAGTTGAACTCCTTGGCAGCCATGCCAATGATTTTCTCAACCATCTCGCGCGAAAACAACACACGGTCGTCCGCTTTCGTTGCTCCGCATTTCAGCAATTGCTTTTCAAGCACATCAGGCACTTCACCCATGCCCAGTTCAGACAATAAACGTAAAGCCGTATCGTAAATTGCGACCATCTCGATTTCGGAAAGTGGTTTGTACCGCCCACCCAGCTGCCCCGGCGGACAGGGGTTTTCAGCAGGCGGCAAACTGCGCAAAGCCACACGACTCGCCCGCCCGCCCGATCTGCGTGATGTTGTTTGCTTTGTCATAAGGCAAGGGCATCATTAAACGTCAATCTGTACAAGAATAATAATCTGATGTGGAAAAATAGAACCTTCTATTTTGGTATTTGGAATCAAGTTCACCTTACCCAATCAAACCAAACCTGCCATTTTTGCGAAGGGGTCGTGGCTGGCATCCTTGTGCCATGTGTATTCGCAGCTTATGGCCATCTCTTCTGCGACTTTCAAACCGTATAAGTCAGCCAGCACAGCCAGTGCCATATCCATCCCTGCGGACACACCAGACGATGTGAAAAACTTTCCGTCTTCGACCCATCGCGCTTGCTTCACCCACTCAACTTTGGGCGCATGATGAATCGTTTTTGTAAAATCGAGCTTATTGGTGGTTGCTTTTCGACCATCCAGAACGCCTGTCATTCCCAAAAGAATTGTGCCGGTGCAAACGGCCATCACTTTTTCTGCGTTGCTAGAAGTGTCTCCGATCCATTGCAAAATCTCTTCGTCCTTACCTTCTTCCAGCGCCGCATCGCCGCCGGGAATGAACAGCAGATCGTAGTCATTTTTGTCTGCCAGACATTTGTCAGGGACAATTCTCTGACCATGAACGCTTGGAACAGGATCACTACCCTTGGCCACCGTAATCACCTTGATCTCATCCGCACCCATACCACCCAGCATTTCGACAGGGCCAAAATAGTCCAGCGTTTCAAACCCGGGAAAAACAAATGCGGCTAGAGTTTTCATGGCAGTTTCCTTCGGGTTCATGCTGATAGATCAGCGCATTCTTTATGCGCTTTGACGAAACGTTTCGTAGATGCGGGGTTTTTCAAAAGATGTTTTGCGGGGCGGATGGGACGACGCAGAAGCTCTCCTCCACAATTTGGGCAAACATTGTCAAAGCGGGTTTCCGCACAGTCCTTGCAAAAAGTGCATTCAAACGAGCATGTGCGCGCTTCTTCGCTGTCGGGCTTCAGATCCACGTCACAGCATTCGCAGTTTGGCTTTAAGATCAGCATGCGGTTTCTCCATACGTTTCGAATACGAGGAGACTACAGGTTTTGACTCTGGCATAAATGACAATATAACCTCTTATTATGCCAATTTGAAACAATGACAGTTGAACATGCAAAAGCAAATGAACGTGGTATTTGTTGTGTATCCGAACATCGTGCTTCTTGATCTTGCAGGACCGCTTCAAGTGTTCACCTACGGGCGACGCGACGCATTTTCCAAAGAAGCGTACAAAACGCACATTCTGTCGCTTGAAGGTGGAGATGTTGAAACGAGCACTCTGGTGCGGGTGAACAGCGAACCGCTTGCCAAATGGACAAGCAGCTCAAATACGGAGCCGTTGCATACACTCGTCATCATTGGTGGAGATGGTGTGTTTGATGCGTCACAAAATACCGTCTTTGTCGATCATGTGAAACAGCTGGCAGCTCGTGCCAAACGGGTTTGTTCAGTATGTTCAGGTGCTTTCGTTCTCGCTGCAGCAGACTTGCTGGATGGTCGTCGCGCTGTCACTCACTGGGAAGATTGCGAACGTCTTGCGCAAGACTACCCCGCGATCAATGTGGAGGTTGATCCGATCTACCTTAAAGACGGCAACGTATGGACATCCGCAGGCATCACCGCTGGCATCGACATGGCTCTGGCAATCCTCAATGAAGATTTGGGGAAAGCTGCCGCGATTGAGATGGCGCGGTCTCTTGTTACACCCATAGTGAGATCGGGCGGTCAATCACAATTCAGCGCAGAGTTAGACCGACAGGCCACCGATATTGACGGGAGGTTTTCTGATTTACACGACTGGATTTCCAACAATCTGCACAGAACTATTTCAGTTGCAGATATGGCCAGCGAATGTGGGATGAGCTCAAGAAATTTTTCGAGGCGCTATACACAAACCATGGGCATTTCACCTGCAAAGGCTTTGGAAGCCAAGAGAGTAAATGCCGCTCGCGATATTCTTGCCAACACCCTTAAAAGCATAAAAACAATTTCAGCAGAATGCGGATTTCAAGACACAGAGCGCATGAGACGCGCATTCATCAGACACTTCAAAACTTCACCGTCCCAATACAGGGACCAGTTCCGATAAATGTCCGCCCCTAAAACGGCATTTTAAACCCAGGAGGAATGGGCAGGCCTTCTGTCAGGGATGCGGTTTTTTCGCGGGCGGCTTCTTCGGCGCGGGTTTTGGCTTGGTTGTGCGCTGCAACGATCAGGTCCTCTAAAATTTCGCCTTCGTCTTCTTTCAACATCGAAGGATCGATTTTCACGCCCTTCATCACGCCTTTGCCTGTAAGCGTCACTGTAACCATGCCCCCGCCGGACGTGCCTTCGGCTTCCAATTCTTCAAGCTCATTTTGCATGTCCTCCATTTTGGACTGCATTTCTTTGACCTTGCCCATCATACCCATGATGTCTTTCATCGCATTTCAACTTTCATATTGAGGGCATTGCGCCCGATCTTTTTAAAAATAGTCGTCCAAACCACCAGCGCCGGGATCGCCCGCTTCGTTGGTATTGTCAGGATCTATATCGTCATCTGCATCGGGATTTTCCAGCCCCGCTTCCAACACGGCAGTTTCGTCTAGCCCATCTGCATCATCAGCATTTGGAAAACGCACATCGACAATTTTCGATTTGGGAAAGGTTTTCAACACTGCCGCGACCGTGGGATCAGCTGCTGCATCGGAAAAGTGCTTCTCGCGCGTTGCGACTTCAACTTCTTTCAAAGTTGCTTCGCCCACCGCCTCGCTCGTCACAACATCCCATGCTTTGCCAGTCCACTCGCGCAAGCGCGCTTGGAGAATGTTCACGATATCTTTCGGCGGATTGCCCACAGGGCAGAATTCGATTCGACCCGGTGCAAATTCGATCTGGCTGAAATTGTTGCGCAACATAAGTTTGAAACGAATGTCGCGCTTTTTTTCTGCCAAATTAAGAAGATCTTGAAATGTCTCGACCGTATCAAAAACAGGCTTTAGATCGGGCGCAGTTTGTGAAGCCTCTTGAACTTCCGGTTCGGCCGTTTCGACAGGTTGATTGTCAACAACCAGTGCAGGCCCGTTAGCTACCTGTTTCATGGTTGCGCCGGAACCGCCCGCGGACATAGAACCCGAAGCAACCGCGCTTGCGCCACCGCCAGAACTTGTTCCTGCAGAGCCGCCACTGCTGGTCGAAACCGTGCCGCCAGATTTCCCACCATCCGCTAGCGCTTTCAGCGCTTCATCAGGCGTCGGCAAATCTGCAGCATGGGTGATGCGCACCAAAACCATGTCGGCAGCAGCCAACGGACGGGATGAAGATTGCACT
>CALHHQ010000039.1 GCA_938030645.1 uncultured Rhizobiaceae group bacterium | reverse complement strand
GGTCAGTGTCGTTTTATATCGTCAATGACCCGAGCTTTAATGCCTTTGTTTCTGGGCGTGGCATGTTCATCAACACTGGACTGTTGTTGCAAGCACAAACACCGGGCGAAGTGATTGGTGTTATCGCGCACGAACTGGGGCATATTGTTGGGGCGCATCAGATCAGATTGCGTCAACGGCTCGACAATGCACAACGTATTGCCCGCATTCAAACACTGCTGGGGCTTGGCATTGGTGCAGCAGGTGCAGCCTCTGGCAATAGCGAAGTGGCAGCGGCGGGCCTTGGGGTTGCCGCTGGCAGTCCATCAACAGGCATACGTTCACTCCTGAAATATCAGAGATCGGAAGAAAGCTCCGCCGATGCAACGGCTGTTCGTTTGTTGAACAGAACCAAACAGTCTGGCAAAGGCATGCTGAAAACGTTCGATCGTTTGGGCAAACAATTGGCGGGCATAAGCCGCCGTATCGACCCCTATTTACAAAGCCATCCACTGCCCCGTGAACGCGTTGCAAACCTCACGAACGCGATCACAAAGAGCAAATATTTCAATGCTAAAACGGCTTCCAGCCTGCAGTTGCGCCATGACATGATCCGCGCCAAAATTGCAGCTTATACAGGCGGTGGCAGGTATGCGCGTTCGCTCCTCTCTGGCAAGGAGCTTTCAGCTTCTGCGCGATTATATGGTCGTGCGATCACAACGCATCTTTACGGTTCACCGCGCAAAGCGATCCCTCTGATTGACCGTTTGATCAAATCGCAACCGCGCAATGCCTATGCTCATGAGATGCGCGGAGAAATCTATCTGCGCTCAGGAAAGGCCAAGCAAGCAGCCAGTTCCTTCCGAAAGGCTGTTAAGCTCGATCGATATGGCGCTGGTTTCATTCGTGTCCAACTGGGCCATGCGCTCGTGCAAACGGGCAACAAGAAAAACATAAAAGAAGCTGTGAACGTCATCAACAAAGGTTTGGCAAACGACCCGACCGCTATTGCTGGATATCGCTTCTTGGGCATGGCTTACAGCGAGTTGGGGCAACCCAATAGAGCTCTGTTGGCGTCTGCGGAACTGGCCTCGCGCACTGGTCGCAAGAAGCAAGCCAAAGCTTATGCCCTGCGTGTTCAAAAAGCCTTTAAACGCGGATCACCTCCTTGGTTGAGAGCACAAGACATTCTTGACCAAAAGTAATACAAGTCTCCCGAACGAATCTGGAATTCAGCTATGAAACGATTTTCTCTAAAACTGTCATTGAGTGCTGCGTTGTTGGCCGTGGGCTTTTTAGGTGCAACCGCCCCGCCTGCGCTGGCGCTCGACCCGGCAGACAAACCAGCAATCGAAAAAATCGTCCGCGATTATCTGTTGGCCAATCCCGAACTCATTGTTGAAGTGCAACAGGCGTTGCAAACTAAACAAGAAGCAGAAGCCAAAATTCGCGCAACAGCGGCGCTCACGCAGAACAAGGACGTAATCTTCAGCTCGAAAAACCAAGGTGTCATCGGCAATGACAAGGGCGATGTCACCGTGGTTGAGTTTTTCGATTACAACTGCGGTTTTTGTCAGCGTGCCATGAACGATATGAACGTGTTGCTGAAAGGCGATGCCAATCTGAAGTTTGTTATGAAAGAATTGCCGATTTTGAGCGCAGGCTCAGTTGAAGCAAGCCGAATTTCAACCGCGGTTTATCGCCTTTATCCTGATCAATATGAGCGTTTTCACAATGATCTTCTTGGCTTAGACGGCCCCAAAGACGGCGCGCGCGCTTTGGAAATTGCGGGACTCATGGGGTTTGATATGGGCAAACTTGAAGCAGAAGCGGCCAAGGAAGACATATTAGATGCATTTCGCGAAGCCAATGACCTTGCAACAGCCTTGGGCATGAACGGCACGCCCTCCTATGTCATTGGCGATGAGGTCATTTTTGGTGCTTTGGGCGTTGATGTCTTGCGTGGCAAAATTGAAAATGTTCGCAAATGCGGGAAAACAGTTTGTTCTTAGCCTTTTCCATCGACCAATCCGCCGTTTTGTGCCACTAAATCTGACAATTCGAACACAAATGAATCATTTTTTGCATAATGGCTCAAAGTAAAACCATTCTCGTCTTGAACGGTCCGAACCTGAACCTGCTCGGTCAGCGTGAGCCTGTCGTTTATGGTTCTGGCACTTTGTCCGACGTTGAGAAGCTGTGCAGTGACTATGCAAGTGATGCAGGCTATGAGATTGATTTTCGCCAGAGCAATAGCGAAGGCGAATTGGTAACGTGGCTGCACGAAGCAGAAAACGGTGCCGTTGGCGTTGCATTCAACGCTGGAGCTTACACGCACACATCCATTGCATTGCATGATGCGGTAAAGGCAATTTCAACACCTGTTGTTGAACTGCATATTTCAAACGTTCATGCCCGCGAAGAATTTCGTCATAAATCCATCATGGCTTCGGCCTGTATTGGGCAGATCTGCGGCTTTGGAACGTCGAGCTACACACTCGCGTTGCAAGCTTTGATCGGCCACATAAAGTAACAACCAGTCGCGTCGCACATGAGCGGCCACCAACAAAAGCGAGCCCGAAATGGCATCATCAAAATCAGCCATCGATACAAAACTCATCCGTCAATTGGCAGACATGCTCAATGAAACGGATTTGAACGAAATTGAAGTGGAAGAAGGCGATCTTCGCATTCGCCTCGCGCGTGGTGCCGACAGTTATCCCGTCATGCAATCCGCGCCAATGATGGCTCCCACTGCTGCCCCTGCACCCGTTGCAGCTCCAGTGTCTGCCGCACCGGTTGAAGCAGCTCCTGCTGCTGCATCGGGCCCAACTATTCCTTCACCAATGGTTGGCACTGCATATCTTTCACCAGCCCCAGGCGCCGATGCGTTTATCGCCGTTGGTGACAAAATCAAAAAAGGCCAGACGGTGATGATCGTTGAAGCTATGAAAACAATGAACCAGATCGAAGCCACGCAGGACGGTGTTGTTGCATCTATCGCTGTGGAAGATGGTCAGCCGGTCGAATTCGGTCAAACACTCATCGTTTTGGGTTAGGCATATTTGATGTTCAAAAAGGTTCTCATAGCCAACCGTGGCGAGATTGCGCTGCGTATTTTGCGCGCCTGTAAGGAAATGGATATTGAAACTGTTGCGGTGCATTCCACGGCAGACTCAGATGCTATGCATGTTCGCCTGGCAGACCAAAGTGTTTGCATTGGCCCACCTGCATCGCGGGATTCCTATCTCAACGTTCACGAAATTATTGCCGCTTGCGAAATTACAGGCGCGGATGCTGTGCACCCCGGTTATGGCTTCCTTTCCGAGAACGCAAAATTTGCTGAAATTCTAAACGCTCACGATATCACATTCATCGGCCCATCTGCCGAACATATCAATGTGATGGGCGACAAGATTATGGCCAAGCACACGGCTGAAAACCTTGGAATTCCCGTTGTCCCTGGTTCCGATGGAGCCGTGACCGAATTGGATGACGCACGTCGCATCGCGGCAGACATTGGCTATCCGGTTATTATCAAAGCGGCTTCTGGCGGTGGTGGCCGTGGTATGAAAGTCGTGAACAACGACAAAGAAATGGCAACGGCGCTTCAAACGACCCGTACCGAAGCAGGTGCAGCATTTGGAGACGATTCCGTTTACATCGAAAAATACTTAGGCAAACCTCGTCATATCGAAGTTCAGGTAATGGGCGATGGCAAAGGTGGCGGAGTTCACCTTGGCGAGCGCGATTGCTCCTTACAACGTCGCCACCAAAAGGTTTTCGAAGAGGCCAATTCTCCCGCTATCAGCGAAGAGCAACGCAGCAGAATTGGCAAAATCTGCGCCGACGCTGTTGCTGGCCTTGGATATTCTGGCGCTGGAACCGTGGAGTTTCTCTACGAAAACGGCGAGTTCTATTTCATCGAGATGAACACCCGTTTGCAGGTGGAACATCCTGTTACAGAAATGATCACGCGGATTGATCTTGTTAATGAGCAACTGCGTGTTGCAGCTGGCAACGGCCTTTCATTCAAGCAGGAAGACGTGCGCAATCAAGGCCATGCGATCGAGTGTCGTATCAATGCTGAAAACGCCCGTACATTTGTACCCTCACCCGGCACCATCAACTATTACCATCCTCCCGGTGGCCTTGGCGTTCGTGTGGATTCTGGCGTGTTCTCTGGCTACAAAGTGCCGCCGTATTACGACAGCTTGATTGGCAAGTTGATTGTGGTGGGTCGTAACCGGTCTGAATGTCTGAACCGCTTGCGTCGTTCGTTGGACGAATTCGTGGTCGATGGCATCGAAACAACGATTCCTCTGTTCCAAGATCTTGTGCGCAATGAAGATGTGATCGCTGGCGATTATGACATTCACTGGCTGGAAAACTATCTCGCAAACGACTGATCAATGGGGTTCCCATGTCTGGCGTTGATGACCTGATGATGGAAATCACTCCGGAGGTTTTGCTGAAAGCATATGCCTGCGGAATTTTTCCTATGGCAGAATCTGTCGATGATCCCGGTCTGTTTTGGGTTGAACCAGAACTGCGTGGAAATCTGCCACTGGATGATTTTCACATTCCCAAGCGTTTGGCGCGCACCATTCGCCAAGGCGTGTTTGATGTGACATTCAACAAAGCTTTCGATGAGGTGATTGCGGCCTGTGCGGCGGCAACGAACGAACGCCAAGAAACGTGGATCAATAAGAGGATTGTTGACCTCTACACCGCACTACACGATATGGGTCATTGTCACAGTGTGGAATGTTGGCAAGACAACAAACTCGTCGGCGGGTTGTACGGTATCAGTCTTGGCGGGGCATTCTTCGGGGAGAGCATGTTCTCACGCGCTCGGGATGCATCCAAAGTGGCCCTCGTTCACCTTGTAGAACGTCTCAAGCGACAGGGATTTCAACTGCTGGACACACAGTTCAACACCGAACACCTCAGCCAATTTGGCACGATTGAAATTCCAAAAGCGGAATACGAAAAACTGTTGGATGCTGCATTGTTGATCGACGCCGAGTTCTTAACGTCGGAAGAACAGAACGAATGCTAGTTTGTTGGTGGCGGCGGAACGTCTGACGTTTGTTTGCAACTCACCAGCCACACGTCGTTCACAGGGTGCTCAATCGCATTCAAACCAGGGCTTTCTGCAAACATCCAACCCGTGAATATGCGCTTGATGCGTCGATCCAAGGTGATCTCGTTCACTTCCAGAAAGGACGTTGTCTTGGGCTCTTCCGTCACGGCCCGCGAATAACAAACGCGCGGCGTGATTTCCAATTGACCGAACTTCACTGTTTCATTGATATAGACATCAAATGTGTGAATGCGCCCTGATATTTTGTCGATCCCCGAAAACACAGCAACGCGATTTTCAATGCGTGCAGCATGTGCCGAAAACACAAAAGCGCATACAAAAGATGCTGCACTCAAAACTGGGATAATAAAACGCATCAAGAATCGGTGTTTATAACGAATAGCCGCAGCCCACTTTCTAGGCTTAGAAAGCAATTATGGCAAATATTGTATTTGCGCTCTGCTTCTGAACAACGAGGAGCGGGTTTACGGCGACCACGCTTCATAATCGCCAGTGACTTCGGGGCGTTTTTCTTGATTGGCGATGGATCCTTTAGGACGATATGCAGCGCCCGTCCCCGTCATATTAGGCTTATGTGCCATTTCCCATTCATAAGCTTTGTAGTCTTCTTCAGACGGAGCGACATCGGTTCTATGGCCAATCCAGCCGTGCCAACCCGCAGGAATAGAACTCGCTTCGGATTGGTCGGCATAAATGACCCAACGACGATCATCTGCGCTTTTGTAATAGACATTGCCAAACTCATCTTCACCAACGCGCGTGCCCTTGCGCCATGTGAAAAAACGGGTGCCAAGGGTTTGACCGCTCCACCACGTGAAAAACTGCAAAAGAAAATTCTTCATTTCGAGCCTCGACAAAAAGCCGTTGTTGACTTGAATGTCTTTTGCTCTGAATCGCTCGCCAAGTCCAGTGCCGTAAACGGCATTGAGCGTTTAGCTCTTAGGTTTTTTAGTGGATTTCTGTCGGTCTTGGCGCGGACGTGTCTTGCGCCCTTCCAAGGTGGCCACAACCCCGCGCAGGGCGTGAATTTCCTGCTGGCTCAGCTCCGCTTTCTGGAAAATATTGCGCAGGTTTTCCACCATCGTCGCTCGTTTGTGTTCAGGACGGAAATAGTTTTCTAAATCCAACGCGCCTTCAAGATGTTCAAACAATCCAAACAGGTCTGCCTTACGCGCTGGCAAGCTGGGCGGTTCGTGGATTGGCAGTTCTACTTGAGACGATCCCATCCACTCGTAACTCATCAAAAGAACTGCTTGTGCGATGTTGAGCGACGCAAATGACGGATTAACAGGGAATGTTACAATTTCATTCGCCAATGCCACTTCGACACTTTCCAGCCCCCAACGCTCACGCCCGAACAATATGCCTGTGCGTTCACCTGCATTGTGGCGAACACGAAGTGTTTCTGCGGCTTCACGAGGCCCGCGCACTGGTTTCAACATTTCACGCTGTCGTGCTGTGGTGGCATATACAAACGTCAAGTCGGCAATTGCCTCTGGCAACGTCTGGAATACTTTTACCGAATCGATAATGTGATCAGCCTTTGCAGCATTGGCCCGTGCCACGGCATTGGGCCATCCATCACGCGGATCGACCAATCGCAGTTCAGCCAAACCAAAATTGGCCATGGCCCGCGCCGCTGCCCCAATATTTTCACCCAATTGCGGATTGACCAGGACAATGACCGGCCCTTCTGCGATCAACTTTTGGCGACGATCCGTTCCTGCCATATTATTTGTCAGTTCCATGGGCTAGTTGTTGAGAAATGCTATAACCGAGTTCCCTGCCCTGTGAAACGTTTCTCCATAAGATTAAAAGCAACTCTGGCAGCGACACTTGTTGCTGCATCAGCAAGTCTTGCAGCCCCTGCATTTGCCCAAAGCGAAACACTGGACGATCTTTTACCTGCTCCACAACCGGGTGCGAAATATCGCGGGCTGAATGCAACAGTTCGCTTGTTTGATTCCGTCTTGGTTTATCCTCTGCCAGATTGGTCTCCCACAGAAGCCAGTTCCAATCCGGTCACCGCATCTCGTATCAAACGGTCCCAAAAAGGCAATCTGTTCAGCTTGGAGATGGTTCCCAAGGAAGAAGAGTTCAAAAGTTGGACCAATCTTTACGGCGTTGTGGGTATGGCCAATTTTCGGGGGTCGAACCAACAACACGCGAACCTGATCGTCAATCAGTTCAAAGCAGGTTGCCGTCCATCTAACCTTGCGGTGCGCCCCGGCAGCGGCAACAACAAGAAAGCGGTCATTGTTGTGGCCTGCGGCAGCTACACCACAAAACGGGACCAAGGTGAAATTGCAGCCTTTGTTTTGTTCAAGAACGGCAATACATCTGCCCGGATTTACCGCGAATGGCGCGGCAAGGCATTTCAAGCTCAAGTGACCTCAACTTGGCCCGTTTCTGAAGAAGAAGTACGCCGCGTCTTGCGCACTATGGCCGCTTCAACCTTTGATGGTTCCAATTAATCCACGACTACGTCCAAAGCCCTGTTTGCCAAGCGTGTTCGTGGTGCTATAGACGCGTCAAATGTGGTGGTGTCGAATTTGTATCGATTTAAATCCACCGCCCAAATGACAAAACAAAGGCGCTGAAACATGTCAAAGATCAAGGTAGAAAACCCACTGGTAGAGCTTGATGGCGATGAAATGACCCGCATCATCTGGCAGTTCATTAAAGACAAACTGATCCACCCTTATCTCGACATCGACCTGAAATATTACGATCTTGGTATTCAAGCGCGTGACGATACGGACGACCAGATTACGATCGACTCTGCTGAAGCCATTAAAAAATACGGCGCTGGCGTAAAGTGCGCGACCATCACACCCGATGAGCAACGCGTGGAAGAGTTCGGTTTGAAGAAGATGTGGCGTTCTCCGAACGGTACAATTCGTAATATTTTGGGTGGCGTTATTTTCCGCGAGCCAATCATCATGCAAAACGTTCCGCGCCTTGTGCCGGGTTGGACAAAGCCAATCATCGTTGGTCGTCATGCGTTTGGTGACCAATATCGCGCGACTGATTTCCGTTTCCCCGGCCCCGGCAAAATCACAATGAAATTTGTCGGCGAAGATGGCACAGAACAAGACTATGACATTTTTGATGCCCCTGCTTCCGGTGTTGCGATGGGCATGTACAACTTGGATGAGAGCATTAAAGACTTTGCGCGCGCTTCCTTGAACTATGCTTTGCAGCGCGGTGTTCCTTGCTACCTATCAACCAAGAACACGATTATGAAAGCCTATGACGGCCAGTTCAAAGACCTGTTCCAAGAGATTTTCGAGGCCGAATTCAAAGAGAAATACGACGAAGCTAAAATCTGGTACGAGCACCGCTTGATCGACGATATGGTTGCGGCTGCTTTGAAATGGTCCGGCGGTTATGTGTGGGCTTGTAAGAACTATGATGGTGATGTTCAGTCAGACATCGTGGCTCAAGGTTTCGGTTCGCTTGGTTTGATGACATCCGTCTTGATGACACCAGACGGGAAAACAGTTGAGTCCGAAGCTGCCCACGGAACGGTGACACGTCACTACCGCGCGCACCAAAAAGGTGAAGAGACTTCAACGAACTCCATCGCATCAATCTTTGCTTGGACACGAGGCCTCGCGCACCGTGCAAAATTGGATGACAATGCGGAACTGAAAGCGTTCGCTGACACACTTGAACGCGTGTGCATTGAAACTGTAGAGAGCGGCCACATGACCAAGGATTTAGCCTTGCTCATTGGTCCAGACCAGCCGTGGTTGTCCACAACTGGCTTCTTGGACAAAGTGGATGCCAACTTGCAGACTGCTATGAGCTAAGCTTGCCATTACGCAATGCAAAAAGGGCGGCCAATGAGCCGCCCTTTTTTTGTTTCAATTGCATTCAGAAGTTGATCAACTGGCCAAAGCTGTTTCTATGCTTTCCATGGCTTCAGCGAGTTTATCACCATCAGGCCCGCCAGCTTGTGCCATTTCAGGGCGTCCACCACCCTTGCCGCCCAAGGCTTGTGAAGCAACTTGAACGAGGTCGACTGCGCTGATTTTATCGGCCAAGTCAGCTGTTACTCCAATGACAATAGCCGCTTTGCCCTCTTCAGACTTCGTCGCCAATGC
>CALHHQ010000038.1 GCA_938030645.1 uncultured Rhizobiaceae group bacterium | reverse complement strand
CCTGACTAACTGAAGTGAGGATGTGCCAATAGGCGGGTGCGAATAGATGCCTCTATTCCAACCTGTTGTTGATGATCTGTAAAATAGAAGAAAAATGGTGCCCCCACACGGACTCGAACCGCGGACCTACTGATTACAAATCAGTTGCTCTACCAGCTGAGCTATAAGGGCTTCCGAGAGGCGTTTAGCTTATTCGTTTGGGGGCTGCAACGGAAAAATGATCAATCGCGCAAAGTTAATTGATCGCCACGTTTTTCATAGGATGAAAGGCTTTCCAAAAACTGCTGACCTAGCAAACTTTGGTTCAAACGTCCTTCTTCAGACACCATGACGCGCAAGTTCTTGCGTTCTATGCCACCCAAATACAGTTTCTCGATTCGAGCCATCGCTGAATAGCCAATTCCGTTAGCTGTTTGGGTGGGAATTGAAAAAGACAATTGGCTGATATCAATGCCTGCAGCTTTCGCGTCTTGTGACGACAAAACGATGGCTGTCGCTCCGGTGTCCACAAGAAAGCGCACTGACGCTTCGTTGACGCCGGCAACAGCTTCGAAATGTCCGTTGGGCGAGCGAATGAGCGTAACCTGGGTTTTCCCATTGTCTTGCGCGGAGGAGATCGGGCTGCCCGGAATGAGGCCACCGCTGATACGTGAGCCGATGTCTTGTAGGTCATATCGAAACACATAGGCTGTCATGAGGCCCAATATTATGAGGCACCAGATAGCTGCTTGTTTCAGTGTTTCGCCAAATGATATGTTGCGTGACAATACGGCGCTGCCGATGAGCAGCCCCCAAAGGCCCATTACGGCTGCGTAGCCAAACGTGTCTGTTTCAATGCCAAAGGTTTTGCCAGTGTCGCTGCTCACAATGAGTGTGATGAGCAGCAAGCCAGCCAAACCAATGAGTATCCAGAACAAACGTCCCATATTTAAGAAGACGACAGATCGAGCGTGTCGCGACGTGGGGCAACTCCACCGCGCATGCGTTGGCGCTTGGTCACTCGGCGAGGTTTTCGCTCAAGTTTGGACACACGCTCCGGCAGTGTTTCCATAATAGTGTCCCGCTCATCGTGAGAATAGGACATCCAAGATGCAATTTCGTCACGAGATCGACCGCAGCCATAGCAATGGCCAGAAGTGGGTTCTATGGCGCAAACGAGGATGCACGGCGATTTGATGGGAGAAGATGTTTCCATAGGTCTTTAAATAGCAAGACATGCGCCGAGATAAAGGCCTATTTCGCAAAATTGTTGTGTCGCGCCCAACGTGTCGCCTGTATGGCCTTTTATGTGGAGACGCGACAAAGCTGATATGGAACCCACTGCGACAGCGCCAATTGCGAGCGCGGTTATTGACGAAAGGGTCGGGAGTGCAATCGCCAACACCACGAGGGCTGGCGCCACATAGAACACCGACTTGTTAAAATCCGCGCTATCTGGTGCGCCGTATTGTGCTGCCAAACTTTCGGTATGTTTTCGGGTATTATCGTTTTCGGTTGATCGTCCGCTGCGTGCTTGTGGAAGCGCGCTCCATGGCCACAGCATTGAAAAACGAGATATGCCGCCAATTGCAATGAGTGTTGCGCATGCCCATTGGCCGCTCGTTTCGATCAACGTCGTAAGCAATGCAACCCGCAGAGCAATTGAGAGGATTAAGGCCAAAACACCATAAGTGCCGATTGCGCTGTCACGCATAATGGCGAGTTTGCGTTCAATTGTGTGACCACCCCAAAATCCATCTGCCACATCAGCCAATCCGTCTTCATGCAGTGCACCCGAGACAACGATGCCTATGGCGATGGTGAGGATTGCGGAAATCAAAGGTGACAAGCCAACCCACAGTGTTAGAGACAACACAAATGCGGCAGGCAGGGCGATGAACATTCCTGCCATGCCATAGGTGTAGCTTGAGGCTTTGAAATCTGGCGTCTCATTGAGGTCAGCAAATTTATGGATCGGCAGACGAGACAAGAATTGAATGCTTGAAAGCAATGCTGTGATGAAGCTCATGCCAAAGACTGCCGTTTCAAATGTGTGACTGTGGTTATGGACTGCGAGGCAATTTCGCAAAAGTGCGCTTCTGCGTCGTCTCTTTGATGTTGCACCTCAACTGTCGTCGCTTATAGATGGCTTCAATGAAGTTGCCAAACAGCAATCAGCCCAACTTACGAGATTTTCAGGTTATGACACAGACCTCCGGTATGCCTTTTGACGATATCCGCGCCTTGCTCAATTCGATGCCCGGGCCGGATACCCACGCTGCGCAGATGGTGTCCGAGCGGGATGCACAACTGACCAAGCCACCCGGTGCGTTGGGTAAGTTGGAAGATATTGCAGTTTGGCTGGCCACGTGGACAGGTCGCAAACCACAAATCACACGACCACTGGTCGCCATTTTTGCGGGCAATCACGGTGTGACGAAACAAGGAGTTTCACCATTTCCATCTGATGTGACAGCGCAAATGGTGGCCAACTTTTCCAGCGGTGGTGCTGCGATCAATCAGATCTGTATCGCCCATGATCTGGGGTTGAAAGTTTTTGATCTGGCTTTGGAAATTCCGACCCAAGACATCACTGAAGAGGCAGCAATGGACGAAAGAACCTGTGCGGCAACTATGGCGTTTGGCATGGAATCTATTGCGGGTGGTACAGACTTGCTCTGCATCGGTGAAATGGGCATTGGCAACACCACTATTGCTTCTGCCATTTATTATGCTCTTTACGGTGGCACGGCTGCAGATTGGGTTGGCCCCGGCACGGGACATGATGAAGCTGGCGTGAAGTTAAAGGCCGATGTGATTGAGAAAGCCATTGCGCTCCATAAAGAACACTTGAAAGATCCGCTCGAGGTTCTGCGTCGTTTGGGCGGTAGAGAGATAGCAGCTATGGCAGGTGCAATTTTAGCGGGCAGGGCGCAGCGTATTCCTGTGGTGATCGATGGTTTTGTGGCAACATCTGCTGCAGCGATACTTCAGGAATGCGACGCAACTGCACTTGATCATTGCATTTTTGCGCATACAAGTGCAGAGCCTGCTCACGAAATGGCGTTGAAAGCAATGGGCAAACAACCACTGCTCAATTTGGGAATGCGTTTGGGTGAGGGTACAGGGGCTGCACTTGCAGCTGGCATAATCAAAGCTGCAGCATTGTGCCATACGGGTATGGCGACTTTCGAAGAAGCTTCTGTCAGCAACAAATAGTTTCTCCAGCAGCCTTCGCAGCCGGTTTGAAAAAGCCTTTTTAGCAAAGGCTTAACCGTAAATGCCGCATATTAAGCGCGAGTATTACCGCGTTCTGTATGGTTGGTCATGGCCAAATTAAATTATCGTCCTGAAATCGATGGCTTACGTGCTGTGGCTGTGCTGTCCGTGTTGTTCTATCACGCTGGATTTGCGGTGTTTGGTGGCGGTTATGTGGGTGTCGACGTTTTCTTCGTCATCTC
>CALHHQ010000037.1 GCA_938030645.1 uncultured Rhizobiaceae group bacterium | reverse complement strand
ACTGGTTATTCTAGCCTTAGCTATATGAGCACTTTGCCACTTGATAAGGTCAAAATAGATCGGTCATTTGTTGTTGGCATGAAACAAGATTCAAAATCGTTGACTCTCATTCAGGCTATTATCGCACTTGGTCATCAACTGGGTTTAAGAGTAGTGGTCGAAGGTGTTGAGACTGTTGAGGAGTTGTCAACTCTGCTCAAGACTTCGGCTCCTGACGAAATTCAAGGCTATTTATTCAGCAAGCCAGTTTCAACCGATGAAGCCATAACCATGGTTTCGCCAAGTAGCGAAGCGAACAAAAAAATGCTGGCAGCTTTAAGCAAAGTTGATCGATTTGCCGCCTAAATTCAACTGTCGTGTTAACGTTGTTGCAAGGTCGATACAGTTGTTGTCTTTACTTGCGTTAAGAGAAAGTTAATCTTGTTTTAGATCAAGACATCTAAAAGCCTGGGGCGCGGCACAAGATGACGACTAAAACGTATGGTGTGAACCCATCATTGAAAGAACGAATTGATGTTCTGATGCCATCTGTCGAATATCGACGAATGGTGGATTTGGAAGATCGGCAAGCGGTATTAGATCTTCGAAATGAAGGGTACCGTCGTATTGCGTCTATTCCAAAAGATTGGAAAGGCGACATTCCTGATGATTATGATCACAGCGACAACAGCGAAAACTTTGGCATTTTTGTAGGCGGTAAATTGGCAGCCGCCATGCGTCTTTCGCTGTTGTGTAAAGACTTTCCATTCGGTCAATCATCGGACGTGTTTCCTGATGTGGTGAATGCACGGGTGCAAGCAGGAAAACGCATTATCGACCCGAGCCGCTTTGTAACAGATATTGATGCGGCGGCTCAGTTTCCTGAACTGCCATATATCGCCATGCGTTTGCCTGTAATGGCATGTTTGCATTTTGACGCGGATGAATGCCTGACTCTCATTCGTAAAGTGCATGGGGCGTTTTACAAACGAATATTCCGCGCTGAACAGATCGCCGGACCTGTGTACAATGAGATTTTCAACGTCGATATTGTTCTGATGGCCTCACAGTCAGAAGGCTTGCATGAAGACCTTGATGTCCGATTTCCATTTTGGAGATCTGACTACCTTGAACGTCGTCAATTGTTTGGACCAGCTGACAAAGTGTTTGGTTTGGCAGATCTTGAGAAGCGCGCTGCCTAACTCTGGAGGTCGGTTAGGCCTCTATTTGTAAGGATCTGCAGCGTCTCTGAGTCCATCGCCCAAAAAGTTGAAGGCGATAATCACCAAAATAACTGGTACCACTGGCAACATCAGCCATGGAAAAATGGCAACCACGTTTATGTTCTGAGCTTCATTTAGCAGGACGCCCCATGATGTTATGGGTTCGCGCAAGCCAAGGCCCAAAAAACTAAGCGCTGTCTCACCCAAGATCATGGTTGGAATTGTAATTGTTGCGGAGGCAATCAGGTGGCTCATAAAGCCCGGAATTAAATGACGCCCGATGATGCGTGACGGTCCTGCACCAATGAGACGCGCTGCCAAAACATAATCTTCCTCTCGCAGCGACAAAAGTTTGGACCGTACGGCCCTTGCAAGTCCCGTCCAGTCCAACAAGCCCAATATAATTGTGATGCCAAAGTAAATAAGTATCGGGCTCCATGAGGCGGGCATGATTGCCGACAATGAAAGCCATAAGGGGATGGTGGGTATAGACTGCAAGACTTCAATAATGCGTTGAACCACCATATCGACCCAACCGCCATAATAGCCCGCCGCACCGCCTATCACGATACCCAGAAGGAATGAAACAGCAATGCCGATCAGACCAATGGTGAGTGAAATGCGTGCGCCCTGAATGATGCGAGACAGCATATCTCGACCAAGGCGGTCCGTTCCAAGAATGAAAAATGGCTTTCCAGTGGGGGCGCATATCAAATGGTTGTCCGCTGGAATCAAGCCCATCCAATGATAATTGTCGCCGCTGCAGAAGAACGAGAGTTTGACGATTTTGTTGGGGTCTTGAGTATATTCGCGGGTCATTGTTTCCAAATTGAGCTTTCGCTTCAAATCGTAAACAAACGGACCTTGAAACTCCCCTTTGTGGAACAAGTGTATGCCTTGTGGCGGCACATAAATGTAGCGAGTGTGTTTGGTTTGATAATTCCACGGCGATAGAAATTCACTGATGAACACACTTGCGTAAATGACCAAAAGAAAAATGCCCGACCAAACAGCAATGCGGTGCTTTTTGAATTTCCACCACATTAAAGTCAGTTGTGATGCAAAATAGATTTTTTCTTGTTCGGGTGTCAGCGTTTGAACAGAGCGCAGATCGAAGGGCGCATCGGATACAAAATGTGGAAGATCAGTGGTGCCTTCGGGCGGAAGGGCAGAAGCCGGTTTTTCACTCACTTGTCTGCCCCTCCCTGCAACCTGATGCGAGGGTCGAGGAACCCAAGGGCAATATCAGACAAGAGAACGCCGATAACTGTCAGCGTTGCCAAAAACATTAAAAATGAACCGGCCAGATACATGTCTTGGCTCTTCAGAGCTGTAATGAGCAATGGGCCTGTCGTTTGCAGGGACAAAACAATCGACACGATTTCTGCGCCAGAAATGATGGACGGGAGCAAAGAGCCAATGTCGGCAACAAAAAAGTTCAACGACATGCGCAATGGATACTTCACCAGTGCTTTGAACGGCGGCACGCCTTTGGCACGTGCTGTGATGACGTATTGCTTTTCAAGCTCGTCCAAGAGATTCGCACGAATACGTCTTATCATTGCTGCCGTTCCAGCAGTGCCGATCACCACAGTGGGTACAATGAGATGCTCTAGAACTGACCAGAATTTTGGCCAACTCATGGGCTGGTCGATGTATTCTTTGTCCATCAATCCACCAATCGACACACCAAAAATGGTTTGTGCGAAATACATCATGACCAATGCAAGCAGGAAGTTCGGTGTTGCCAAACCGAGAAGGCCTAGAAATGTCAGGCCATAGTCACCCCAGGAATATTGGTGAGTTGCTGAATAAATGCCGATAGGAAACGCGATGACCCATGTGAGAATGATCGTTGCGAAAGAGACCAAAATAGTAAGCCAAAGACGGTTTCCCACCACTTCGGACACAGGGCGTTGATTTTCAAATGAATAGCCAAAGTCGCCTTGAACGAAATTGGTGATCCAAAGAATGTAGCGTTTCCACATGGGTTGATCGAGGCCGTATTCCGCACGCAAATACTCAACACGCGCCAAGTCGACGCTTTCGCCAGCGGCCAAGAGCTCACCGATATAGGATTCCACATAATCTCCCGGCGGCAATTGGATGATCGTAAAAATCACGATACTGGCAAGCACCAGTGTCGGGATCATCGCGCCTATGCGAAAGATGATATAGCGGAACATTCGGGGTCAGGTCTCGCAGCTTCGTCTATTCATCAAGCCAGAACGTGTCTGGCAGATAATGACCGAAATAGAGCGTTGGCTCGAAAGACCAAATGCCTTCCTCTGGAATGTTCTGCATCTTATTGCTCACGACGATGGGTTGTAATCCGCCTGACACGATGCCGATTGTGTAGACTTGATCGGTGAATATGGAGAGCATGTCCTTCCAGATTTTCTCTTGAGCATCCCGCGAGGATGCATGTTTCCAATCGTTGTAAAGGCTGCTTAGCTTTGCGACTTCTGGCAGGGTTGCAGCTTCGCCACTTTTCCCATTGGTTTCGTAGTTCAAACCCCAAACTGGCCACTGTGCTTGCACTGAAGAAACAGGAGCCAATTCCTCTGGATTCATTTCTGGCGTAGCCAACCCCCGGTTCAACCCTTCCCAAGTGGACATCATGGCTTCGCCACTGCTGACACGTTTGCGCAAAATATCGCGTTGGGATGGTTTGACGAAAAGCTTCACGCCAATGGATTTCCAGTGGTCGGTTATCAGCTGCAGAATATCTGTTTCTTGGCTGCTTTCCCCCGCCGTTTCGACAATCACTTCAAAAGGGCGACCATCTGGCAGTAGACGTGTGCCAGAACTGTCTTTCTTATCGAAACCTGCCTCGTCCAAAAGTGCGTTTGCTTTTTCAATGTCGAGTGTGCTCCAAGCCTCCGCATCTTTGTCAGAATAAAGCGGGCTGGATGGCAAAACAGAATTGCTCGATTCTCTTGCGAGACCGAAAAAGATCGTCTCATTGATTTCGCTGCGGTTCACAGCAAGTGACATCGCACGACGAACACGCACGTCTTGGAAGGCTTTGCGGAATCCATCATCTTTGGTGTTGAGATTAGGAAGCAAGGTCATTTCAGACCCTTTGCCCGACGGCCACAATAGCACTTTGTAGTTTCCGTCTTCTGCCCCTTTTTTCAGAAATGCGTAGTTGTCAAAACGCAAATAGCGTCCCTGAAGAGCACTTTCACCCGTGCCTGTTTTGGCAGCGATAATTTCTGAAGAGACAACGTTCATCACCACTTCATCAATATAGGGCAGTTGGGTTCCCTTTGGATCGACCCTGTGAAAATGCGGGTTGGCTTTGAAGACAATACGCTCGGATGGAAGTTTGGTTGTGTTCATCCAAGATTGCAATGTGGGAAGGTCAGGGTTTTCAGGACGATATTGACGACCAAAACGTTTGTGCAATGAGGTCCAGTTTTGAACTTTCTCTGATTTAATCAGTTCAGCCAATTTTCCAGCATCCGCGTATTTCGTGTGGAACTGCTTCATGTAGTGAGCTGGCATGTAGATATATTGGGGCCGAGCACTTGCCAGAGACGTGAGGAAGAGTGGGTTCACCCCATCCCACGTGTAGCGGATTGTGTGGCTGTCGATGATGTCTATCTTGGGACCTTTTCCATCGACCAACATGGAAGCTGGCGGTCCTGCAGGTTGAAGCTCTTCGTTGGTTGCGACGTTTTCCCACCAATAGCGGAAATCTTCGGTTGTAAACGGTGTGCCGTCCGACCATTTGTGCCCTTTGCGCAGATGCAAGGTGAATGACTTCTGCGCATCATTGTCTACGGATTTCAAAATATCAGGACTGAGGCTGAATGTTTGATCGTATGATACGAGGCGGGCGTTGGAATAGATCGTCATCTGACGAATGTCTTTCCATTTCCCCATCAGGATATCTATGGATCCGCCTTTTTTGCCGATGGTTTTCTGCAACGCGTCAAAATCAACCACACGCGGTTCTTCTGGCGGTTCTGCAAGAGACTGACTCATTGCAATGAAAGAAGATGCGAGAAGCACTGCAGCAGATTTGAGAATAGACTTCATTTTTGGCATTCCACCTAACGGGTAAGTTGTTTTGGATCCGTGCCTTTGCGGACACGTATCTGATGGTTTTCGTTCAGCACAATCATTTCCATATCTTCACCATCGCTGAGCGAAGAAAATGGCGCGTTCCATTCACGGCCTTCGACGGCCATATCTCGGTTGATCCGATCAAAGTCCAACGGATGATCTAGATCAGCATGGGGCACGACGTCTAGCAAGGCTTTGGTGTACGGGTGGCACGGGTTTTCAAAGAGTTCTTCCCGGGTGGCCATTTCTACAATTTGTCCTTTGAACATCACGGCAATTCGATCAGCGATGTACCGAACCACTGCCAAGTTGTGCGAAATGAAAATGTAAGTCAGGCCAAGTTCGCTTTGCAACTGTTTCAGCAAGTTTAGAACCTGCGCCTGCACAGATACATCCAGAGCGGAAACAGGTTCATCACACACCAAAAGATCTGGTCGTAAAGCTAAGGCACGCGCGATGCCAATACGTTGCCGCTGACCGCCTGAAAACGAGTGCGGGTAGCGGCCCAAAAAGGTTGGTTGCAAACCAACAAGCCGCATGAGTTCAGCAGCATACTCTGCTTGCTCTCGGCTCGATCCTATACCGTGAACTTCCATTGGTTCTTTGAGCGTGTTCAGAACGGTGGAGCGGGGAGATAGAGATGAAAATGGATCTTGGAAGACCATTTGAATTTTCTGTCGGAACTCTTTCAATGCTCGGCCGTCCAGGGCCAACATATCTGTTTTGCCATTTTGGTCTTGCCAAGTGATGTTTCCATCATCGGGAGTGAGTGCGCGCACCAGCATTTTGAGCAGAGTGGTTTTGCCACAACCCGATTCACCCACAATGCCAAAGCACTCACCACGTTTGACGTCAAAGCTGACATCATTGACGGCACGTACAACCGTGTTGCTGCCGCCAAACCAGCCTTTGCTCTTCTTGGTCGTGAATGATTTCGAGAGCCCAGAAACGCTCATGAGCAATGTATCAGGTGCGCTTTGTCTTTCATCAGCATCGCGCTGCATAGACTGAGGAATCTCATGATCAATATCGCGCAGAGATTCCAGCTTCGCATCATATGCCATATCAAGATCAGGCACTGCGTTTAGCAAAGCTTTGAGGTAGTCATGTTGCGGGTTTCGGAAAATAGCTTCGACCGGACCGGCCTCCATGATTTGCCCGTGATACATAACCACAACTTCGTCTGCCATGTTTGCGACCACACCCAAATCATGGGTGATCAGCAAAACGGCCATATGGAGTTTTTGCTGCAGTTCTTTTAGCAGGCTCAAAATTTTGGCTTGCATGGAAACGTCGAGAGCGGTTGTGGGTTCGTCGGCGATCAAAAGCGCGGGATTGCATACTAAGGCCATGGCAATCATAGCGCGTTGACGTAAGCCGCCAGATAGTTCCATGGAATACATAGAGAATGCCGCTTCAGGATTTGGAAATCCCACGAGCCGCAACATATCGACAACTGTTGGCTCAACATCATTGCGGGAGATGTCGCGGTGCAATTCAAGCGCTTCGCCAATTTGGTTGCCGATCGTGTGGAGCGGGGATAGTGACGTCATCGGCTCCTGAAAAATGATCGAGATTTTTCCCCCACGCAATGAGATGCGTTCGGCTGAATTGTCGGCAAAAGATGTCAGATCAATGGCTTCATCTTCGGCCTCTTCACGAAACCAAATACTGCCCCCTGTAACACGTGCCACGCGCGGCAAAATTCCAAGAATGGATTGAGCTAAAATTGATTTGCCTGAACCGGATTCACCAACCAGTGCGACTGTTTTGCCAGCCGGAATTCGAAACGATGCGCCTCGCACAACTTCAAGGTCGGTGCCTTTCAAGTCGATCGCAATATGCAGATCGTCAATGCGAATGATATCGTGTGATTGTTTGTGCGCTTGAGCTGAGCCGAACGCACCAATGTTTGAATTGCGAGAGTTGGTCTGGCTCCGAGTGGAGTTGGCTTCAACAGAACTCAATTTGACACCTTGACCAAGGCCTTTCGCTCCCAAAGGACTAAGTGGTTAGTCTACACGCAATTCAGCTGGTTTGAACACTGTCGTCAGCAATTAAATTTCCCGCTTCTGGAGTGATTGCATGCTCTCTAGTTTGTAAAGAATGGGAGAGAGCTCTTTGCAAAGACCAATCAATTTTCTAAGACTTTGAGCATGTTCCAAACGCGAGATTTTACGTTGTCCAGTTTTTTCAGTCGATGTTTTGCAAATTCGTTCGCCAAGTTTGTTTTCACTGCATTGTTCATGGTGCTTGTCGGAACCGCAGTTGCCCCAGAATCTCAAGCTCAGTTTTTGCCTGGCACATCTTCCGCAAAGAGTGAAACACCCAAGGCTCTCGACGTGCTGTTAGAAGAAGCACGCAAGGATGGGTCGACTGTTATCGTCGTCAAACCAGGCGGTGAAAACAAAGTCGATGTTGTCGATGCTGACAATATGCGTGCTGAGCGTTTTTTAAAGGCACGGGCAAAGATTGGGGAGATTGTTCAAAGCGTCGGAAGTTTTTGGCCCGCATTGAAGACAACGATTGAAGCGGCGAGCCCTGACGGATCGTATTTTTGGATTTTGCGCGCCATCGGAACCGCTGTTTTTGGGATATTGCTGGCGACGTTCTTTACTATGCGGACATTCAGATGGGCTGATGGGCAGTTTGAATGGATGAAGCCCAACGAGCCGAATACTGATGCTGATAAGGTGCAGTATTTGTTGGTGCGTACAGCGCTGGCGGTCGTATTGGTCTCCATGGCCGTGATCGTGTCTTTGGCGGTTGCCGTCGTATTGGATTCTGGCCATGAGCCCACGCGGCGCCTGATTTTTGAAATTATTGCAGCCAATGCGGTTTATCGTTTTCTGCGTCACGGTGTTTCTTGGAACCTGTTTGCAGG
>CALHHQ010000036.1 GCA_938030645.1 uncultured Rhizobiaceae group bacterium | reverse complement strand
CTCGATCAGGTGCGCTGATTTTTCGACAACAAGCTTCTTACATCGCTTGATATTTCTCACTCACGGGCTTAAACGAAAACCTGTTCGGAGCATGGCGCAGTCCGGTAGCGCACACGCCTGGGGGGCGTGGGGTCGCAGGTTCGAATCCTGCTGTTCCGACCATTTATGTCTTTGCCCAATACGCGTCTTTCAAATGCCGTTTCATCAGCTTGCCAGTCGGTGTGCGTGGCAACTCCAATTGAAAGTCGATACTTTTTGGAGATTTCAGAGCTGATAGGTTTTCTTTGCAGAATGCGATAAGTTCTTGTTCCAACTTCGCGCCTGCAATTTCGAAATTAACAGGCTGCACAACTGCTTTCACTTCTTCGCCCAATTCTTCATTTGGAACGCCAAATACGGCTACATCGGTGACTTTCGGGTGGGTGACGAGCAAGTCCTCCGTTTCTTGAGGATAGATGTTCACGCCACCAGAGATAATTGTGTAGGCCCGACGATCGGTGAGAAACAAATATCCGTCTTCGTTCAGCCAACCGATATCGCCCAAAGTGGACCAACCGTCTTTCGTGAAAGCTGAGTGGGTTTTGGCCTCGTCATTGTGATACACAAACCCAAATCCTGAATTGAAATAGACGTCGCCGATTTGGCCCGGAGGCAGTTCGTTCCCCCCGTCGTCCAGAATATGAACTGAGCCGTAGAGCGAACGTCCAACGGTACCGGGATTCTCCAGCCACTCATCAGACTTTGCAGCGGTCACGCCATTGCCTTCTGAACCCGCATAATATTCCAGCAATATTGGACCCCACCATTCAATCATTTGGTGTTTAATTTGGACGGGGCACGGCGCAGCCACATGAAGCGCAGCTTCCAGACTGCCGACATCGTAACGTGTGCGCACTTCGTTCGGCAATTTCATCAACCGCACAAACATGGTTGGCACCACCTGAACATGGCTGATGGCGTGTTTTTCAATCTCTCTTAGCAATTGCTCTTCGTCGAATTTGGCCATGATGATGGTTGTTGCGCCCAAACCGGCAGCAACCGTTGCAGCGGCAAGAGGAGCTGAATGATAAAGTGGGGCAGGTGAGAGATAGACAGACTTGTCAGACATTCCCCCAAGATCTCTGCACACTGCAATCAAGACTGGACTAAGCGAATCCAAATTGGTGTTTTTCTGTTCGCGCAAAATTCCTTTAGGGCGACCCGTTGTCCCAGACGAATAGAGCATCGCCATGCCAGCGCGCTGATCTGAAATCGGCGTGGTTGACATTTCGCTGACAAGGTCATGCCAGTTTTCAAACCCATCCTGAGCCTGGTCCATCATCAAACAGGTGATGTCACTATCAAACTCGCCGCGCATTTGCTGACCCAGATCGCCATAGCTTTGCGACGTGATGAACGCCTTTGCTCCGCAATCGTTGACAATGAAAGCAGCCTCTTCGAATTTAAGATAGCGGCTGATTGGTGTGAAGATCACACCAGAACGTTGGGCTGCCCAAATTAAAACCATCATGTCCAACCGATTTTCCAGCAGAAACGCGATGTGATCGCCAACATTTACGTTCAGTTTGCGCAGGGCGTGTGCAACCTGATTGGACTGCGCTTCCAATTCTGAAAACGTCAACGCCTCGCCCGTTTCTGCCATTTGATAGGCAATTTTTCTGGGCGTGCGTTCGGCGTGGAAGCTGGGATGAATCATGGGTGGTTCGCAAAGTTTGGTGGAACAACATGGAGCGCTTGAACTACATTTTTGTCAATTATGCCTCTCAAAGGTTGGTTCCTTTGAATGCAAGCCGTTTCAAATTGTCGAAAATTTTAACAACTCTCAAAATCGCCACTTCATCTTTCAGTGTTAAGGATGGCTGAAATCAGATGTATTTCTGAAAAAATGCATTTTCTGATGTGCCTGGGGGCCAGACTTGACCATTAATCTGCAACTTAACCAATATGGAGCGCACAAGTTCCCTATCGATGCACGCGGCACTTCGAAAGAGTGGAAACACAAAGGCATATTTGGAATTGTGTTGGCGCTCGTTCTAGCTGTGGTCGCTTTTGCTAGCTCTGCTCACTTTGGAATTCAATACGGTGTAAAAGCTCTGTTGATACAGCATGCAGAATCCACAGGTATGGATTGGGCTTATCATATTGAAGCCCGAGCACCGAATTTGGGTAAGCTTGTGGAAGTTGAGCCAGATTCAAAAAAGCTCAAAACGCCTGATGGTGTTGAATTTACACAAATGATCAATGGCATGTTGTCTGTTGGCAATATTTATCAGGTCGATGTGATAAATCCTGATTGTAATTGCGAAATCAGCCTAGGAACATATGCAGCAAAGCAATTGGGGCAGGCAAAAAAGATGTCCATGTCCCATACTCACAATCATAGTGAGGGAGGGCATGGCTCTTCATATGGAAAGCACGCTGCTCATGGCAATCACGTTGCAAAGGCTCCGTCACAGAGCGCCATGAAACACGTCTTTGAAAACACCGAAAGCCATTCTCTGCAAAAACTTTCCAGCAATCTGAAAGGCCGCTACCCACTTGATGGTACTTATGCGCAAAAGATCGCTAAAAATTTAAACCACGAAATTTTGTTACACAGCTCTGATGGCAAGTACCAACCCTTAAGGTTTGCAGAAGTCTTTCATCCTGTAACTGCAGATGGGAATCTGTCATATATTTTGAGAATTTTAGTGGATGTTCATGCAGAAAGCGCACGTTTCACGGCCACTTTATACAAGGGGGCCGGTTTAGTATTGCTGTTGTTGTTAGGTGCATTTATCTACCCTGCGTCCCAATATTATGCATCTTCAAAAAAGAAACGCGCAGGAGATCGCGAGGCTCATTTTCTGGCGAACCATGACGTGATGACGAATGTTTTTAGCCGCAATGGGTTCCAAAATAGAGCGCCAAAACTATTGCAAGCTTGCGCTGAGCAGAATCAATCAGCGGCAATTTTTCTCTTTGATATCGATAAATTCAAACAAATAAATGATTATCACAGCCATGAAGCTGGCGACACAATCATCCGTGCTTTGGCTGACAAATTGAAAGCATCTGCACCAGATGGCGCTCATGTGGCACGTTTGGGCGGTGATGAATTTGTTCTGATTGTTGCTGGATCAGATGACAAGAGCATTGACCCAAAAACGATCTTTGACGCCCCATCAACAATTCGAGTTGCGATTGATGACAACAGGCAGGTCATCGAGGCGGGTGTTTCTACAGGCGTTGTTCAATTCCCGCGCGATGGTGGAAACCTTGAAGAACTCATGCGTAACGCGGATCTTGCACTGTATGAAGCAAAATCCGCTTCTGGCCGCCGAACCGTTGAGTATCATGCCCAGATGAGCATAGAGTTCTACGAAGGCTTGGACTTGCGCGAAGAATTCGAAGAAGCGCTCAACAAATCGCAAATCGTCCCACACTATCAGCCACTCGTATGTATGGAGACCGGAACAGTGCAAGGGTTTGAAGCCCTCGCCAGATGGCATCATCCGACAAAAGGCATTCTGACACCCCATGTGTTTGAAAAAATGCTCAACGACCATGAAATCGGCGCGAAGGTTGGTGCTGTCATGTTGAAGAAAATCGTCAAAGACATGAAACGTTGGAAATCAGCTGGAATTCAGTTTGGAAACGTTGGCCTTAATGTGGGAGAGGGGGATTTGTCACAACCTGGGTTTGCGCTCAATGTCATTTCTGAAATTGTGCAAAATGATCTTCATCCAAAAGATTTGGCTATTGAGGTGACAGAGACGTGTGTCTTTGGGCCGAACAGTGGGCCACTCATTGGCCAACTTCAACATCTGCGTCGCGCTGGCTGCTGGGTTGGGTTAGATGATTTTGGCACGGGCTATTCGTCGATCACGCAAATCAAACAATTGCCGTGCACAGCCGTCAAAATCGATAAGTCCTTTGTGGACGAAGTGGTGAATGACCATGCAGATCAATCCATCATTCAGTCGCTGCTCGAGCTTGGTCGAAAGCTCGGATTTAAATTGGTGCTCGAAGGCGTGGAAACAGAAGAGCAGGTGCACCTTTTGAAATCGCTCGGCTGCGAAATCGCACAGGGTTACCATTATTCACGCCCGGTACCTGCATCCGATATTCCAGCACTGATCAACAGGTTGAACGGCGAAATGAAACACGAAACCCCTGTGAAGAACGTGGCCTAGTAGAGTGGAATTTAAGTAGAAACCCGCATTACTTTTGACAAAGTATCGGACGAGCGCAGCGTAAGCTGAGACGTAGTTGTTTTGGATGCGACTTCACGGAAGGCAGCACCACTAACTTGAAGTTTTAAAAGTTCAAAGCTTACTTGAACGGTCTATTTTATTGACTTCGTGCGCAGATGGTTGGCCTCCAAGGCCATGCATCCCCAGATGATACCAATGATCAGATAGAAGTGGCGCCAGTGATCGGTGTCAATCAACCAGCCAAGACCAAGGTGTCCAATAAATGCCGCATAAGTACAAATGAGATAGGGTTGCCAAGGGCGCACACGACCCAGCAAACGTGCTCCACCGATCAAGGTGCAAATCGTCATGATCAACCAAGAAACAAAGCCAATCCAACCATATGCCATCAGGGACTTAACCCAGATGTTGTGGGTGTCTTCCCCCAATATTTTGCCGAATTCAAGTGGGCCGATGCCTAGTGGGTTTTCCAATGCCCAAGCAAAGCCAATCGCATGGCGAGCGAAACGTCCAACTTCGGCACTGTCGTAGTCCTGGGCCAGTCTGGCGCGTTGCTCGAACATGTCGGCCACAGCATCGAATTGGAGAGCGATCACAATCATGAGCACCAATGTACCAACACCAAATGCGCCCAGCATCAGAAGTTTGAAGCGTTGTTGGGAAGACGTTTCAGTTGCCAGAAGGAAGAAGTAAAGCAGACCGCCGGACAATCCCATCACACCCCAAGCGCCACGAGAGAACGAGAGAAACAAGCCGAGCACGATAATCAACAGCAATGCCAAGCGGAGAGGGGCCAGCGAAAAACTGCGATAGAGCAACCCGTAAACGAGATAAAGCGCAGGCAGGACGAGGAACGGGCCAAATACGTTTGGATCTTGAAACGCGCCCATGGCCCGGCTGTAACGTGTGAACACTTCCGCGCCTGGAAATGCGTTGAAGTAACCTGCGATCCCTAGCAACGACGTGATGGTCGCGCCAACCACATAGCCCCGCATGATGGTGCGTAAACGTCCCATATCCGCTTCAATGGCAGCACACCAGAACACCGAGGAAAGGCCCAAGAACAGCGAAACTGCGAGGTAAAGTGGGATGTCTCCGTAGGCCGACATGGTGAACATCGAGAGCATGCCGCCGATATTGAACAACACAAACAGTGTGGCCAGCGAAATCGACAATTGACTGAGCCGCATTCCAAAAAACAAGAACACCACCATCGCCATCGCGAGGAACAGTTCATATGGCGCAGGCTCGTTGATCACGAATGCACCTACGAAGGCGATAAATGCAATCGTCCATCGGGGTGCAAGTTTGGCAATTGATGCAGAAACGGGAGACCCCGCTGCGCCTGTTGCAGCGCGCGGGGGAGAATATCTTCGACCATTATCGAGCGTGAGGCTCAATATGCGTTCTCCGTGTTCAAAAGCTTCATCGGGGTGGCGAACAGGATGTAAAGGTCAAACAGCACAGACCAGTTCTCGATGTAGTAGAGATCATGCTCAACGCGACGGCGAATTTTTTCTTCGTTGTCCACTTCGCCGCGCCAACCGTTGATTTGCGCCCAACCGGTCACTCCGGGCTTCACTTTGTGGCGACCGAAATACCCATCAACAACTTCATCCCAAAGTTGGTTTTGTGTATGCGCGTTAACAGCATGGGGGCGAGGGCCAACCAGAGACAGGTTACCTGAAAGAACGTTGATCAACTGTGGCAATTCATCAATCGAAGACTTGCGAATGAAACGGCCAACTTTGGTGACACGAGGATCGCCCTTTGTGACAACTTGTTTCGCATCGTGGTCCGACATATCGGTGTACATAGAGCGAAATTTGAGAACTTCGACCACTTCGTTGTTAAAACCAAAACGCTTCTGTTTAAAGATAATCGGACCTTTGCTGTCCAATTTGATCGCAATCGCGGTGATCAACATGACAGGCGACAGGGCAATCAATGCACCTATGCTGAAGAAGATGTCGAATGCGCGCTTCATCAAGGAATCAAGATCAGCAATCGGTTTGTCCAGCACGTCCAAGAAAGGAACCGTGCCAACATATGAATATGAACGAGGGCGGAAGCGCAGTTTGTTGGTGTGAGCAGACAGGCGAATGTCCACCGGCAGCACCCAAATCTTTTTCAACATAGCCAGAACGCGGTTTTCAGCACTGATGGGCAAAGACACGATCAGCATATCGACCCGTGTTTTGCGGCCGAATTCAACGAGTTCGGACACCGTGCCAAGCTTTGGATAGCCTGCAACCATAGGCGGCGAACGATCACCAATACGATCATCGAAGATACCGCAAATACGAATGTCGTTGTCGGTTTGCGCTTCAAGTGAAACGATCAGGTCTTCTGCATTGCGGCCACCACCAACAATCACCGCACGGCGTTCTAAGCGCCCGTCGCGGGCCCAACGGCGCACCATAATGGCGGTCACGCTGCGAATGAGAATAAAAGCGCCGATTCCCGCTATGAACCATGAACCAAACCAAACGCGAGAGAACTCGGTTGAAATGCGCATGAAAAAGGCAAGCAGAGCCATAACAGCAAATACGGCAGTCCAAGCCGCAAGCACGCGGCCCAATTGTCTAATCGTCGTTCGCAGTTGTGTGACCTGATACGTATCTGCAGCCTGCAATGCGATCACGCTCAAAACGGCTCCCAGAAAGCATGTCAAAAGATAAAACGGTTTGATGCCATCAAGCGGAACAACGTAGAGGAAATAAGCCCCAAGACCGACAATCATCACGGCCAGAAACTCGATAACCCGCAAGGTTGTCGCCAAAAGAAACGGCGAAACAGCGTTTTGTGCAAATTGTGAAGCCACCTGTTCAGCGCGCACACTTAGGCGAACAGAACTGCGTTTTTCGGAGTTGTTTGCCGTCTCGGTCGTCGCCATAATTTCTTCATGGCTGAAACGCGATTTAGGGTCTTCAGTTTGTTTTACATCCATAACGGGAGCCGCACATCAGTTTTCAAGTGTCATCAATTGAATTGACGTTACGAAAAACCCGCTAAGAAACCCTTTATAGCTGGTTGTTTTTCATCAAAGATATTGAGTTTGGTTGCGAAGCTTATGTGCTGTTGATCCGCTCGGATTTAGTCGCCTTCTTTCAGCGTCAACTGGTAAGCTTCCATGACACTGTCCGCCATGACTGATGCACTGAACATCTCATGAATTCTGGTAGCGAATTTATCACTTTCCACATTCACGCGTGTGTTTTGTATCTGGCCGATCATAGCAGAGGCGAGAGCGTTCACATCATCTGGTTTCACAAGAGCATTTGCGTAAGGACCAAATATCTCGGGAATTCCACCCACATTGGTCGCAATCAGTGTTCGTTTGGCAGCAAGTGCTTCAAGAACGATATACGGCATGCTTTCCGCCCTTGATGGAACCACGAGTGTTTGCCCCAAACAAAACGCTTCGCGCGCTGGCATGGGATCGTGAAACGTTGTTTCAACGTTGGTGCCCAAATCTCGCGCTCTTGATTTGTAGGCTTCCAAATCAGGTCCATCGCCCACCAGATGCGCTGAAATCTTTCGACCAGTTTTTTCTGCCACCATGGGCAAGGCATTTAGAAATAAATCAACGCCCTTGAGGTCACGCATCATGCCGATATAGAGAAAATCGGCAGCGTCCTTGTTTGTTGAAATTGGTTCGAACTCAGGTTCGGTCAATCCATTATAAACAAGAGAATCTGGACAATGCGCCGAACCGACTTTTGAGAAAAAACCATCCCGCTCATAATTGCTCACAAATATCAGACGATCAGTGAACCTTTCCATCAACCGTTCCAGCATGAAAAACAGTTTGCCACCCATACTGCCAGAATCGTAATGAACTGAGCCGCCATGGGGGCAGTACAGTCGAATAGGTCTCTTCGATCCTATGCGTAAGAGTGACCCAATAATGCGTGCATATGCACCACCTTTGGAACCATGCGAATGCAAAACATCTACATTCAACGCTTTGATTTCACGAAAAAGTTTCCAAACCACGGAGATGTCCCGGGGACCAATGGATCGGTCCATTGCCAAACGGTGCAACCCGAGTGCAAGGCTAGGTTTGAGGTCTTTAAACATCGCCTCTTCAAAGGCGCCGCCCGTATTGCTGTCGCAAATTATGCCAACCTCATGTCCCGCTTTCACCTGTTCATCAATCAAATCTCGCACATGGCGAAAAATGCCACCTACAGGTGATCTGAAGCAATGAACAATGCGCAGTTTGGGCAGTGGCGTGGCGTCACGCTTTTGCATAATTTTAAAAGAGCCGTTCGCGCACAAAAATTGTGTCGCTTGGCATCAATGGGTCTGTAATTGGAACGCGACCTGTCAAAACCTTGCCATTGATCTGGCGTGTGATGTCCACATCGGTTTGATGGGCACGGGGAGAATATCCTCCGGCTATCGCAATCGCATTTTGAACGGTCATGCCAGGCACGTATGTATATTGCCCTGATGTACCCACTTCACCCATCACGAAAATTGGGCGGTAGCGATCAACTTCAACAGAGACGTCAGGATTGCGAATAAAGCCTTCAGACAGCTTGGAGGCAATGTCGCCCTCAATTTCCTTAATGGTTCGACCGCGTGCGGCAACCGAGCCCACGAGTGGGAAGGCAATATAGCCGGCCTTGTCGACTGTATATGTGTTCGTCAAATCCGTTTGTTCAAAAACGGTTACACGCATGCGATCACCAGCATCCAAACGATAAGGTTGCTGAAGAATTTCATGAAAAGCTGCGGGAGCAGGGGCATAGCGGGAAGCACACCCCGACAAAACTGTCGCGGAAAGTGTGGTTGCTACGCAAGAGACGAAAAACGCGCGCCTGTTCATATGATTACCCTGACTCAACTGCGCATTTCCTTGCAGAACATGCGTTACAAATTTTGCGTGATGCTTTCACGCTCCGACAGATCAAACAGGATTATGGTTAATTCAGTGTAAACTCGAACAAGCCTTTTTGCCGTTCGGTCATTCGTTAAGAAAGTGCTTCAAGTACGCGCAAAGTTAACGGCTTGGTTACCATAAACATAGAATATCACGTGAACAGTGCGTCCTTATGAGTGAGTGAAAGTGTGCCAATGGCCGGGGATCATGAATTGAGCCGAGATGTGGATATCGACCTAGGTGGTATCTTTGCAAGCATCTGGCGCCAAAAAATTAAATTGCTGATTGCCGCGTTGATTGCAGCGCTATTGGCGTTTGTTGTGCTGCAAGTTATTTCGCCACGCTACAAATCTGAAGCACGCATTCTCATTCGCACCACAGAATCGCCCCTGGGCAATTCAAACAGCGCAAATCAGGCTGCACAGAACACCTTGGATGATTCAGGCATCGCCAGCCAAGTACAGTTGCTGCAGTCGCGCACGATAGCCCGAAAAATTGTGAAGGATCTCAACTTGGTTGAGAATCCAGAATTCAACTCTGCGTTGCGCACTTCTGCCATTGGTAAAGTGCTTTCAGCAGTGGGTCTGTCTGACACCAGTTCAGCGGTCACCGCTGAAGATCGAGTGCTGGAAGCCTACTTTGACAAATTGAAAGTGCATCAGGCTGAACGCGCTCGTGTTATTGTCGTGCAGTTCTGGTCGAAGGATCCAAAGCTTGCAGCCGAAATTCCAAACCGTATTGCCGATGAATATCTGGCGACCCAAGAAAAGCTGAAACGTGGGGCAGGGCCAGAAGAACTGGCCAAACTCGCTCCTGAACTGGAAAAGCTAAAAGAAAGTGTGCGTGAAGCCGAGGCTGCTGCTGCCGCTTTCCGTGAAAACTCCGACATTCTGCAAGGTCGCGACAACAATACACTCGCCACACAAGAATTGTCTGAACTGGCCACAGAGCTTGGTCGTGTCCGTTCGCAACTTTCTCGTGCCGAAGCAAATGCTGCTTCCGTCAGCCGCGCATTGCGTTCTGGTTCCTTGGAATCCGCTTCCAGTGTTCTCCAATCACCTTTGATCCAGCGTCTGCGCGAACGTCAGGTGACATTGAACGGTCAGCTTGCAGAGCTCTCGACCACGCTTTTGTCCGGCCACCCTCGCATTCAAAGCTTGCGGTCGCAAATTTCTACATTGAACACTCAGATCAACCGTGAAGCAGAAAAAGTTCAAAGGAGCCTGCAACAGGAAGCTCAGGTTGCTCGTGACCGTGAAGAAGACCTCATTCAACGTCGCAATCAGTTGAAATCTGAAAGCGGTCGTGTCGGCAAAGCACAGGTCGAACTGCGTTCTTTTGAACGTGAAGCGGAAGCGAAACGTGCACAACTATCGACGTACCTCATTCAATTCCAAGAGGCGAAATCCCGCCAAAGTCGTGAGTTTTTGCCCGCTGATGCTTTCATTTTCTCCCGAGCTCAAATTCAATCAAAGCCCTATTTTCCGAAAAAACTGCCAACCATAATCGGCGCATTCTTCGGCACGCTCCTGCTGGGCGCTTTGTTCACACTGGCTGGTTCCGTATTGTCCAGCGGTGCTGCCCGTCGTGAGTATGCTGATCACTATGAAACCATGCGCGCAAATGACCCTGCGATGGACAGCAATCAAGCTGATACGATTGGTGCCGCCAATGTTCATGCGCCTTCCATTGCGCCAACTCTTGAAGAACTGGGGCGTCCTGTTCCTGTAAAGTCTCAACCTTTGAGCAAAGCCGCATTGACTGCAAAGTCGATCAACATGCTGGGCCACGGTCGTATCGCCATGATCTCGCCAGAAGGCGATGTGGGATCTTATTGCACCACGATCTTCGCGCGCCATTTGGCGTCCTTTGGCAGCAGCGTGATTGTCCTCGATATGACAGGTTCCGGCAGCACTTCAAAAATCATGCTCGGGTCCGATGAATTCACAGGCTTGAAAGACGTCATGGCAGGCCAAGCTGGCTTTGGCGACGCAATCCACAGCGATCGATTGTCCGGTGTTCATTTGATGCCGTCTGGCGTTGCTGACGCCCATGTGGCTGCAAGTGGTGTAGATCATTTGTCCACCATCATCGATGCGCTTCAAGCGACTTATCAATATCTGATTGTTGATTGTGGTGCCGCTGATGTAAGCGGCCTGTCGCGGATTTCAGATGCGTCTACAATTCACATCATCAACGATATGGATGCTGATCCGAGTGAAATCTCTATGGCAAGCAACATGCTTGTTCATGCGGGTATGAAACAACCTTTAGTGGTTGATCTATCGCGCGAAGAACTTGAAATAGCTGGCCTGACAGCCGCTTAATATCCTTGATAAATCAGACGCGCCCGTAAACGCGGGCGCGTACTTTCTTAGCAAAGTTCCAGAGCGTTGTGTTGTTGCGGACAACGCGCTTGATCGCAGCTTTTGTGCGTTCATAAGCAGCAAAAAGTATGCCTCTCTTGCTCAGCGCAATAGCAGTGTCGAACATCGGAATGGTGACATCGCACCAAGACGTTTTGTAGCGTTCTTCGCCGCGCCCAAGGTCAAAAACTTCAAGACCCCTTTTCACACAGTCTTCGATCACCAGATATATCATCAACTCACCGGGTGAAATCTTGGAGTAGCTTCCATCTGTTAAAGATATGAAGCACCCGGAAAACTGTTTTTGCGAAATGCCGCCGGAGAATGTCGCTTGCAATTCTCCATCGATTTCCAAGGCATAGAGACGCAGAGCGGGGTCCTCTTTGCCCAGTTCTGCGATGGCCACATCGCGAAAAAACGCACTCACACCGATATCTTCAAATCGGTTCCAGATGCCAGAACGGTCAAACCGACGACTCATCTGTTGCATGGACGTTTTCAGAATGCGGTCAACATCTTCAACACTTTCCGCAACAAGCAGTTTTGCGCCACCTACATCTTTCAATTTGTTGGTTTGCCATCGAAATTTCTTACGCTTGCGTGGGCCATTTTTGCGATCAAGAACCGCGTTGAAATCTGAGTTCAGTTCAAGAGCAAAAGCGTGGTTGTGCGCCTCTTGCCATTTCAAAAAAGTGAATGGGTTGGTGTGTCCCTGCCAAATGACAGGCTGGCAACAGAGTTCAAGCACATCTGCGGAATCTATCTTTGCAGTGATAAAATCAACCAGAGAACGGATATCATCAGGTTTTGCGCTTTTGAGAAACGCGCGAGAGTATATCCCCATGTGAAAATTCGTATGTGAGTCTCCCACCCAAGTGAGAACTTTAAACGGACCACGATTGCGCAGCCCCATAGGCAAGATACACAGCGGTTGACCACGATGGGAAATCTCTATGAGGCGGGCATCGAACAGGGCAGGTTGCCCAACCTTTTCATACCAAGATTTCATCCACGCAAAGCGCTGATAAAGTGAATAGACACCATCAGTTTCCAATAACGACCATGACTCACGCAAAGCATCGAAATCCGATGTGATGCGCACGTTTAGGGCTCCTAAGCCTTGGCTTGAG
>CALHHQ010000035.1 GCA_938030645.1 uncultured Rhizobiaceae group bacterium | reverse complement strand
TTGTGGGACGGTTTCTCGGCGATTTGATCAAACCTTCTGTCATGGGGATTCACATCGGCAAGCCTGTACCGTATGTTACGGTATGGCCAGCGAATCGAAACTTTTAAAACGTGAAATCCGAACCCGCCAAATTTTAGGGTCAACCTTGCGTTTGGTGCGAGATCACGGAACGGCCATTTCAACAGCGCAGATCGCGGCCGAAGCGAATTGTTCCAAAGAAACGCTCTACAACTGGTTTGAAGAGCGTGATGGCATTTTTCTCGCTCTGATCATTGAGCAAGCCAAAGGAATGAATGCCGCTTTGGCAGTAGGGTTTGGAGCGGCGCGAGGAACGTTTGCAGAAAGACTAAAGACCTACTGCACTCTGCTTCTGGATATTATGACAGGCGATGCAGTGGTCGCTATCAATCGTATCGCCATGGCGCAAACCTGTTCGGAAACTTCCAAATTCGGCATGGCTGTTCTCGCAAATTGGCATGAGCAAATTCGCGTTCCATTTTCAAACTTGCTTCAAGAAGGCCATGGCTCTGGCGACATTATTGCTGAAGATAGTGATGAGGCCTTTGAAACGCTCGTTGGACTGTTGGTCGGGGATCGCCAAAGACGATTGTTGCTTGGAGAAAATGCCCGTCCGCGAACGTCTGACATGTCCACAATTGCGGAGCGTGCGGTAGACCGCTTTCTGGCTTTGCATGGCGGATAATGTTCTTATTGTGTTCCATCCGTGGTGCGGCTATTTTAGTCGAGATTCTTCCCTGAGGTTTATAGAGTATCGTGCAGTTTTCTCCTGAACAGGACGACGCGCTGGTTGCCGTTTCGAATTGGTTGAAACAAGGCTACCCGCAAGTGTTTCGTCTGTTTGGCTATGCAGGCACGGGTAAAACGACACTGGCACGCCATTTGGCAGAAGGTGTCGATGGAGATGTGCTGTTTGCGGCTTTTACAGGCAAAGCCGCCATGGTGCTGCGGTCTCGTGGTGCTAAAAAAGCATCGACCATTCATTCTTTGATCTACCGGCCGCGCGGCGAAGAAATGGTGGAAGACGAAGATACGGGCAAATCTAACATGACACCGCTGTTCACCTTGAACCGGCAAAGCCCTGTCGCTGAAGCCGCACTCATTGTGATCGACGAGTGTTCTATGGTGGATGAGGATCTCGGGCGTGACCTGTTGAGCTTTGGGACGCCAGTTTTGGTTCTTGGTGATCCT
This sequence comes from uncultured Rhizobiaceae group bacterium, assembly GCA_938030645.1. Lineage (GTDB taxonomy): Bacteria > Pseudomonadota > Alphaproteobacteria > Rhizobiales > Rhizobiaceae > Pseudahrensia. Next base: position 1,829 of record CALHHQ010000035.1, on the reverse strand, counting down.
GGGCAATTGCCGCCTGTTTCGGGCGGTGGATTTTTCACCGAACAAGAGCCTGACATTTTACTTGAAACCATTCATCGGCAAGCAAGGGACAACCCGATTATCGATTTGGCCCAATTGGTGCGTGAAGGGCAGGAATTGTCCTACGGGTCTTTTGGCAGCAGCCAAGTGATCAACCGTCGCGAAGTTGATCAAAGCCAAGTACTGGCTGCAGATCAGGTGCTTGTGGGCACCAATAAAACGCGCCGCCGCTACAATCAAAGACTGCGCGATTTAAAGGAGTTTCAAGGAGCGTTGCCTGCTTCTGGTGACAAACTTGTGGCGTTGCGAAATGACCCTGCAAAAGGGTTGTTGAACGGCTCGCTTTGGCAGGTTGTTTCAGCGCCCAACAGCTCAAAACCGTTTATGAACCTCCTGATCTCGTCGGAAGATGACGGGATGGAAAAGCAATCGGCGAAGATAAAAGTCTTGAAAGCAGCCTTTGAAAATCCGGAAGAAGAAGTGCCGTGGCAGACCAAACGTCGCTATGATGATTTTGACTACGGATATGCACTGACAACTCACAAATCGCAGGGTTCCCAATGGGACAACGTGTATCTGTTCGACGAAAGCTGGGCTTTTCGAGAACACTCACAACGTTGGCTTTATACTGCCATTACGCGTGCTGCGGAAAAAATTACAATTGTGAAGTGAAGTAATACAAAATCCGTTCAGATTTTATTTAGAAGTATGAGTAATGAATACATTCCTGAGGGAATTTCATGCGACATATATTTCTAGCGACTGCAACGGCTTTGCTCGTTTTCATTCTGGGATCGGTACCTGCGTTAGCATCGGAAACGACGTATTACCGAACCATCGAACAGCCTGACATGAGTGCCGGATTTATTGTGATGATCATCGAAGCTCGGTGGTTGATCATGAAACTGGTGGGGTTTTTCACTCCCGTGCTTGTTTTGTTGTTTTATTTTAGTCTGAAATATCAAGATAAACTGAATGTCAAAAGCGCGAACTCAAGCAAAGATGAGATGCGCGATATGAAGCGTTTTGAGCGTGCAGTGGCCGGCAATAAAGATGTTGGCAAAGCCGAGATTGTTAATGTTCGTCAAAAGGCAAATTTGCAGGACGAACCTGAGGAATATGTCTTTAAACGTGGGCAGATATCATTCGCAAATGCCGGGCGTTCGCGATAACGTTTGGAGCATTATTTCCATAGCGTTTTGGCTTTCATCGCCAAACCACCCGTTGGCGTTTCTGCCCAATAGTTGTCTTTACCATCGGTCTCAATTTGAAATGGCTCTGTGTCGAAAAGCGGTGCAGTTGCCCTGAATTCGAATGACTTGATCTGCTGGTTTGGGTTCTGACGGGTTGCGAAGTCAGCCAGCAAAGTAGCCGTCAGTGGGCCGTGAAAAATCAAACCCGGATAGCCTTCAACGTCTTTACAATAGTCGCGATCATAGTGAATGCGGTGGCTGTTGAACGTGAGTGCTGAATAGCGAAACAAAAGGACGGGGGAGGGTGTAATCGTCTCGCCTCTCGCTGCATTGCTAGGGGGTGCGATTGTTGGTGTAGCATTGTTTTCACCCTTCGGATCTTCGCGATAAACGATGTGATGTTCTTCGGTGAACACCAGTTCATCTTGTCGATCAGAATATTCGTGTCGAACCGTCACGAAACATAGTTTTCCAGTCTTTCCCTCTTTTGGGATTATGTCCTTAATCGTCGATGTCTTTGTCAGTTGTTCGCCGATTTGAGGTGGGCGTTGATAGTCCAAACGCCCACCAGCCCACATGCGTCTTGGAAGATCAATGGGCGGTAGAAACTCTCCCTTT
>CALHHQ010000034.1 GCA_938030645.1 uncultured Rhizobiaceae group bacterium | reverse complement strand
ACCTGTTTCGGCGACCACGGTTGCAAGTTCGGGGCGCGCGCCTTTTGTGTGTTCATCAATGGCCGTGCGCATATCCGCAAGGTGCTCAAACGAAGTTCCGCAGCAACCGCCGATGATTGTCGCGCCTGCATCCATGGCGAGTTTAGAGTAATCACCCATCAACTCTGGTGTGCCTGTGTAGATCACTTGATCACCGGAAATGCGGGGGACGCCGCAATTGGCTTTCGCCACGACAGCAATGTTTGCCTTTGGCGCAACGGTCATATCCAACACAGAGAACAACAAGTCGGTGGCACCAACGCCGCAATTTGCCCCAACAGCGCAGGGTGAGGGTTCCATTGCAGCCGCGATGTCCATCAATTCAGCAGGCGGAATTCCCATCATCGTGCGGCCCGCTGTATCAAAGCTGGCCGTAAATACATATTCCATACCTGTATTGCGCGCAGCCTCGGAAGCAGCTTCGATCTCTTCGCGGGCGGACATGGTTTCGATCCAGAGCACGTCTGCGCCACCATCTTTCAGCCCGAGCATTTGTTCAGCAAACGATTCAACGGCGGATTCATGGGTGAGTTCGCCGAGCGGCGAGAACAATTCACCTGTTGGTCCAACAGAGCCCGCCACCAAAACTGTCTTGTCGGCTTTGTCAGCTTCGGCGCGAGCTATCTTAGCGGCTTTTTCGTTGAGCTCACGGGCGCGACTTTGGGCGTTGTGCAGTTTTAAACGGTTGCGGTTTCCACCAAATGTATTGGTGAGAATAATGTCTGCACCAGACTCAATAAAGCGGCGGTGCAGTGTGGCTACTTTTTCAGGCTCGTCTTCGTTCCACAGTTCTGGAGCATCGCCGGATAGAAGGCCCATGTTGAAAAAGTTTGTTCCAGTCGCTCCATCAGCCAGCAACACGTTCTTTTGTGCAAGGAGGTCTGCAAGGGGAGTGCTCATGGGAATAGCCTAGTACGAATTTCATATAAACATTTCTTTATATGCACTAGAGTGTATGCGCAATCGTTGCATAGGCATGCAAAAAAACTATTGCGCAAAGGCAATTTTGGGCGTCATGTCGGATTCTTGGAATTGAAACACTGCTGGGGTTGGTTTTGCGAAAGTCCGAACACATAACGTTGGGTTTGATTATCGGGTGCTATGCGCTCTGGTTTGGTCTTGGATTGCTTTGGCAAACGTCTTTTTGGTGGTTGTGTATTGGTCTTCCAATTCTGGCGGCTTTTCACAGTTCACTGCAGCATGAAACCATTCATGGGCATCCCACCCATTCAGAAACACTGAATGAACTTCTGGTGTCTTTGCCTTTGGCAGTGGTGTTTCCATATCGTCGATATCGCGATCTGCATCTAAAGCACCATGAAGATATTCACCTGACAGACCCGTACGAAGATCCCGAGAGCTATTTCTGGCCGGAAGAAGACGTGCGCAAAAAGCCGAAATTCTGGAAAGCCATCTTTGCGATCAACAACACATTCGCTGGACGTTTGCTGATTGGACCTTTGCTTTCAATTGTTGGATTTGCACGCACAGAAATTCAGAGAGTTCTCGCAAATGAACCGGGCATACGTTTGGCATGGGCGCTGCATATTCCAAGCATGATTTTGGTTCTCACTGTTGTTTCAAGTCTATTCCAAATGCCTTTGTGGATTTATTTTTTAGGCGTTGTATATCCTTCGCTTTCGATCATCGCCATGCGATCTTATGCGGAACATCAAGCGGCGGAAAATGTTGGTGCTCGCACAGCGATCGTGGAAACCAATCCGGTGGTTGGATTGTTGTATCTGAACAACAATCTCCACATTGCGCACCATGCCAACCCCAAATTGTCTTGGTATCAATTGCCGGAATTATACGCGGAGCGGAAACAGCAATATCTGGCTGCAAATGACCATACACTGTTTCACGGCTACTCAGACATTGCCCGCCGTTTTGCATTCACCGTTAAACAATCGGTTGAACATCCGTACATGTATCGAAATTCAACTCAATCCGAACCAGTTCAGGGCGCGGAATGATTGCAACTCTGCCGATGTATGATTGGCCAGAATTGCACGAAGCGAACACCACTCTTTGGACGTGTTTGCGCGATGCTTTTTGCGAGGCTGGCTTTGATGCGCCTAAACACTTGTCGCAAGCGGAAGAGGGCAAGACGCACTGGCTGCGGCCTGACCTTTTGTTTTCTCAGACCTGTGGCTACCCTTTTGCTGTAGATCTATTGGGGAAGGTCGAATTGCTGGCCACTCCAGTTTACGGGGTGGAAGGGTGTGGTGCGGGAACTTATCGCAGCGCCATCATCGTCTCTCGTGACAGCCAAATTCAAACTTTGAAAGAGACAAAGGGGGGGCGGTTTGCTTTCAATGGTGGGAATTCATTGTCAGGGTTTCGGTGCATGATCCCTAAAATTGGTGATCCTGGTATCTGGTTTTCTGAGATGCACGAAAGCGGAGCGCACCGGCAATCCGCCAAAGACGTGGCTTCAGGGGCCGCAGATGCGGCAGCCATTGATGCGATTTGTTGGGCTTACATTCAAAAGTTCGATGAAGAGATTGCAGAACAATTGCGCGTTCTTGATTGGACTGATGAATTCCCAGCGCTGCCTTTCATTTCGGCAAAGTCGGAAAACGGCAAGGAGGC
>CALHHQ010000033.1 GCA_938030645.1 uncultured Rhizobiaceae group bacterium | reverse complement strand
AGTCTTTGATTGCTTTGGCGTGCTTCAAAATAGGCCCACAACAGCAATAAGGGCAAAGCAAGCGATGCCCGCCAAAATGCGCTGGCAAAGGGGCCAACTTCTGCATAACGCACAAATACGGGGGAAGACCCCATAGCCACCGCACCAACAAATAGGGCACTAAATGCGAGTGGAAAGGCCAGGTTCGCTTTAGCAGGCAATGTGTCTTTTTGGGCATTTGTTGAAGACGACACTGCGGCGATCCTGATGTTGATCCGAGCCAAGGGCTGTGACAATACGCTTTATCCTATACACGTTCTTGCGTTGCACGGAATATGTAGGTGATTGAATTGGCAGAACAGGTCATGGTTTGAGCGAGCATTTTACATCATTTGATACAGTTGACGGTGATTTGGAGTGCGGAATCCTGTTGCTCTGTGATCATGCGCGCAACACCGTGCCTGAAGAATATGGTTCTCTTGGATTGCCGGAATCTGAGTTTGAACGGCACATCGCTTACGATATTGGAGCAGAGGCACTCACCCGCGCATTGGCTGCACGACTGAATGCGCCCGCGGTTCACTCTTGTTTTTCACGCTTGTTGATTGACCCCAATCGTGGAGAAGACGACCCGACCATCGTGATGCGTTTATCGGATGGAACAGTGATACCCGGAAATCATCCTATTGCACGCGAAAAAATTGATCGCCGCATATCGAATTTTCATGCGCCTTATCACGACGCAATTGAAGATATGATCGGGCAAATATTGGATACGGGCACCAATCCGATCATCTTTTCCATTCATTCTTTTACCCCCGCATGGAAAGGCGTGGCGCGCCCTTGGCATGCAACGATGTTGTGGGATGCAGACCCGCGTTTGTCATTGTTTATGGTGCAGGAGTTGGCCAAGGAAAAAGGCATAATAACAAATGACAATGAACCCTATGATGGAGCGTTGAAAAATGACACGATGTATCAACACGCTACACAACGCGGATTGGCACAAGGTTTGATTGAGGTACGCCAAGATCTGATTTCTGATGATCAAGGTGTTGAAGAATGGGCGGACCGATTGGCGCCAATACTTGCCAAAGCCAGTGCACGACCCGATATGCACGAGATTAGATATTATGGTTCCCGTACTGATGGAACTGCAGCAAACGGAGACTATTCATGAGCGATCCCACCACAACCGAACTTGAAGCAGCTGCATTTCGTCGCTTGGTCAGTCACTTGCGTGAACGCACTGATGTTCAAAACATTGATATGATGAACCTCACCGGTATGTGCCGTAACTGCCTGTCCCGGTGGTATATGGAAGCGGCGAATGAAAAGGGCATGGATATGGACAAAGACGCAGCCCGCGAGATTGTTTATGGCATGCCGTTTTCCGAGTGGCGGGAAAAGTATCAAAGCGAAGCCACGCCCGAACAAAAAGCTGCATTTGAAAAAAGCCACTGATCAACTGGAATTCCGCCCTTTCAGCGCTTGATCAAGCCACACGTTTTGTGGTGAGAACAGGCAAGAAATTTATCCAGCCCTCCGGAGTATTCCATGGCCGACACATCTGTTGCCCGCGATCAATTGCGCACCATTGTTGAGCGTATCGAACGTCTTGAAGAAGAGAAAAAAGCGATTGCCGACGACATCAAGGAAGTGTTTGCGGAAGCCAAAGGAAATGGCTTTGACGTGAAAACACTTCGCACGGTTGTTCGTATGCGTAAGATCGAGGCCACTGAGCGTGAAGAACAAGAAGCAATGCTCGATCTCTACATGAGCGCTCTTGGCATGTTGCCGGACACGTCGGGCGATGGTCCTGATCCTGCAGATGCCAACGATCCAGTCATGGGCGACAGCTAGGCGTCTGTCCTATTCGCCAATGACGATACCCTCACGGCGGGGGTCCGCTCCGCCTTCTAGTGTTCCATCCGCGTTTATTGCAATGGCATGAAGTCCTGAATTGAGGCTGCGCACTTTGACTTCAAATCCCATACGTTCGAGTGCTGGCACCAGTTTTTCGGCATCGGTTCCCGCTTCCACATCATAAGTGCCAAAGCGATTAACGAGGTGGGGCATATTAATCGCAGCTTGAATGTTCATATTCCAAAGTTGATTGGCCATAATCGTCTTTGCCACATAGCCGATAATGCGGCTGCCACCAGGCGATCCGATGATCAGTTCTGGCTTGCCATCTTTCATCACAATTGTTGGCGACATGGAGGAACGGGGACGTTTTCCTGGTTCAACGCGATTGGCAATCGGAGCGCCATTATTGTGGGTCTTGAATGAGAAGTCAGTGAGTTCGTTGTTGAGCAAAAACCCATCGACCATAAGACGTGACCCGAATGCGTTTTCAATGGTTGTCGTCATGGAAACTGCGTTCCCCGCAGCATCAACAATCGAAAAATGTGATGTGGACGGCAGTTCTAGCGATTCATCATCGCCCTGCAAAAACGCGTGATCCCATTCCGGTTCTCCTGGTGCAACCTGTGTCAAAGCCTTGTCGGTCTTTAACAATTTGCTTCGTGCCTTTATGTAATCGGGTTTCAGTAAACCCTTTGTGGGCATGGGGACATAATCACTGTCGGCCATGTAGCGACCACGATCTGCAAATGCGAGGCGCGAGGCGTCCCCAAAAATACGCCACGCATTGGGATGGTTTGGTGGATGCAAACCAATTTCTGCGTTTTCCGAAAGGGACAATATTTGGCCTACGGTCAAAGCACCGGAAGAGGGCGGCCCCATGCCGCAAACTTCACGCCCCAGGAAAGGTGCGCAAACAGGCTTTCTTGTCTTTACGGTGTAGCTTTCAAAATCTTGCAATGACAGCACACCCGGATTGCTTGGGTGGTTGTTCACTGTTGCCACAATATTTTTGGCAATTTCTCCAGAATAAAATTCGTTGATGCCTGCTTGAAGCGATGTCAGCGTTTTTGCGTAGGGCTGGTTGACCAACACATCACCTGTTTTGATGGGGGCGCCGTTCGGCATGAAATAGGCCGCAGCGCTGGTGCTTGTTGAAAGGCGAGCGCTGTCCAGTTTCACCAACCCGGCGAGGCGCGGTGAGACTTTGAACCCTTTCATGGCTGTATCGATCGCGGGTTGAAGCAATTCACCCCAAGAGCGTTTACCCCATTTTTCATGCATATGTTTTAGCAATGCAGGCGTGCCAGGCGTGCCGACCGAACGCCCACCAACAACCGCTGAGAAGAACCTCAGTGGCTCACCATTCTCATCTTGAAACAGTCGTGGGGTTGCGGCGAGAGGGGCGGTCTCACGACCATCCAATGTGATTAGTTCTTTTGTTTGAGCATCGTAGTAGACCACGAATGCACCACCGCCCAATCCGGAAGATTGAGGTTCCACCAAGCCAAGCATTACTTGTGCGGCAACTGCTGCATCTGTTGCTGATCCACCTTCGCGCAACACATTCGCTGCGGCTTCTGCTGCAAGCGGGTTTGCAACTGCGACCATCCATTTTTGAGCTTTGACAGTTTCACCAGAAATCTTGGCCTTGAGCGAAATTGCAGCTTCGGGCGAGACAGCATCTGCAGCTTGTTGTGCAAAAGCGTGTGAAACCGTCATTGAAAACGCAGCGGTGAGGAGCAAGGTTCTTATCATGTACGATTTCCATTGGTTATGTGGTGGCGGTGAAACCGTAACACTGATTGCGCCGTGTGAGGCATCACAATTTCAAACAGATAAACACAAAATCACCCGACAGCGGTGGGGCTGTCGGGTGATCATTTGCTGGTTCCAAAGTTTGAACCAGTCACCCTAAATTGCGGCTGCGCAATGCAGGGTTGGGAGGATTGGACTTAAGCTGCGGTTAGGGTTGCGTATTCTTCTTCTGAAAGTCCGCCATCGTTGTTGGCATCAGCAGCCACAATTTTTGCTTCTTCAACGTCTGGCAAAGCCACCTTTGCTTCTTCCATAGAAAGCACGCCATCTGCGTTTGCGTCCGCCTCTGCAAATGTTGGGGCGGCTGCAAAAGCTGCAGTTGAGAGTGCTGAAATGGCGAGTGCTGCGATAAGAGTTCTCATAATTTTCTCCTTCATTCGGCAGATCGGGGAAGGCCCTGCCGTTTGGCCCTTTGCTGCAAAACGGAGTGGATGTCGCCGTTCGCACCTCAAAATTGGTGTCGGATTGCGGCCTGTTCTCGGTGATGAAAGGGCAAGAATGTGATTTGAAGCGGGTATTGGTAAACTGTCGTTTCTGGATGTTTCAGCAGATGGATCACTGTTGGTTACGGCAATAAATTGTGTTTGATACCCTCCGTTTTCGTCAATCAGTTCAATGGGGTGTTAACTGGAAGCGTTTAGGTTTCCAGCAGATATCAAAAATGAAAGCGTGCTTGATGGCGAACGTTCTTACAATTTCGACTTCTGCATTTGATGACCAGAAACCGGGCACATCGGGATTGCGAAAAAAAGTCACTCGTTTTCAAGAAGACCACTATCTGGAGAATTTTGTGCAATCTGTATTTGCCTGTCTTGATGGTTTTGCAGGCAAGACCCTCGTGGTTGGTGGTGATGGGCGTTTTCACAATGATGTTGCCATCCAGACGATTCTAAAAGTGGCTGCTGCCAATGGTTTTGGTCGGGCATTGGTTGGTCTTGGTGGAATATTGTCCACCCCAGCTGTTTCGCACCTTATTCGAAAGACCGAGTCATTCGGCGGTATCATACTGTCAGCAAGCCATAATCCCGGCGGTCCAGATGGTGATTTTGGCATCAAGTACAATACAGCCAATGGTGGACCGGCAACGGAAGTTTTGACAGATCGGTTTTACGAATACAGCCGTACAATTACCTCTTACAAAACGCTCGATGGTCTGGATGTTGATCTGGAGCAATTGGGAACACAGCGTCTCGGTTCCATGGATGTGGAGATTGTGGACCCGGTTGAAGATTATGCCGAACTTATGGAAACCCTGTTTGATTTTGGTGCCATTCGCACATTTGTGAAATCCGGGTTTAAGTTCAAGTTTGACGCCATGCATGCGGTTACAGGACCTTATGCGAAAGAGATATTCACGAAACGATTGGGCGTTCCTGCTTCTGATGTGTTGAACGCCAGTCCGAAATCTGATTTTGGAGGTGGGCATCCTGACCCCAACCCCATTCATGCTCAGAAAATTTTTGATATGGCGATGTCTGGCGACGGGCCTGACCTGTGTGCTGCTTCGGACGGCGATGGAGATCGAAACTTGATCGTGGGACGAAAGTGTTTTGTTGCGCCTTCCGACAGTTTGGCTGCGATAGCGGCCAACGCGCACTTAACGCCCGGTTACGGGAATGGGTTGAAAGGTGTGGGGCGCTCTATGCCAACAAGTGGAGCTGTGGACAAAGTGGCTGAAGCTAAAGGACTGCCACTTTATGAAACACCGACGGGCTGGAAGTTTTTCGGTAATCTATTGGATTCTGGTGACATCACATTGTGCGGTGAAGAAAGCGCTGGAACTGGTTCTGATCATGTGCGCGAAAAAGACGGGCTTTGGGCCGTTCTCATGTGGTTGAATATCTTGGCTGCACGCAAACAAAGCGTCGCTGAGATTATGATGGACCATTGGTCGATTTATGGGCGCAATTATTATGCTCGTCACGACTATGAAGAAGTTGATGCCGCTGCCGCAAAAGAATTGATGGCTGCGCTTGAAACGGGCCTTGGCAGTTTGGTTGGACAAGAAACAGCTGCAGGTATCGTGAAAACCGCAGATGTTTTTTCTTACTATGATTCCATCGATGAAAGTTTCACCGACAATCAAGGCATTCGCATTCTGTTCGAAAACGGTTCGCGCATTGTTTACCGGTTGTCTGGCACGGGCACAGTGGGGGCAACGCTGCGGGTTTATCTGGAGCGGTATGAACCGGCTGAAGGTGACCTTGCTCAAGATACAAGCGAAGCAATTGCTGATTTGGTTTCAGTGTCCAAGTCACTTGCCAGCATCGATCGATTCACGGGTCGTAGCGAGCCGAACGTTATCACCTAATGTGATGGTTGCCATTGTGAACACAATCGTCGCTCTTTATATCGGCGGTTGATATTTTCTTTTGAACTGACTTGTTTATGGCTCCGCCGCTTCTTGCCTTGCGCGATATTGCGCTGACGTTTGGATCAACACCTTTGCTGACTGGTGCTGATATGGCTGTACACGCCCGTGAAAGGCTGTGTCTTGTCGGAAGGAACGGGTCGGGCAAATCCACACTGCTGAAGATTGCTGCCGGTGAAATTGAACAGGATAGTGGTGAGCGATTTTTTCAACCGGGAACAACTGTGCGATATCTGCCGCAGGAACCTGATTTTTCTGAATTCGCTACCGTTGGCGATTACGTGAATGCGGGGTTGGAAGAGGCTGA
>CALHHQ010000032.1 GCA_938030645.1 uncultured Rhizobiaceae group bacterium | reverse complement strand
GGGACAATTATCTGTGAAAGCATGGCGATATGTCGGTATTTTGAGGAGTTGCATCCGCAGAATCCTCTGATGGGTATAGATTCCGTCGATCGCGCACTGGTGGAGATGTGGCAACGGCGGATGGAGATGCACTTGTTGCTTCTGGTGGCTAACGTGTTCCGTCATGCTCACCCAGCTATGGCAGAGTGGGAAGTGCCACAGATCAAAGAGTTCAGCGAAGCCAACAAGCCAAAAGTTCTAGCCAACTTAACTTGGTTGAACGATGAGTTGAAAGATCGGGAATTCATTGCAGGCGACCGCTACACAGTTGCGGATATCACCGCTATGATTGCAATAGATTTTATGAAGCCGGCACGCATTCAGGTGCCTGATGATCACGAACACCTTTTGGAATGGTATCAACGCGTAAAATCGCGACCATCAGCCAGTGCCTGATCAATCGCTGCAAGAGATCGAGTTGGCGATTAAGCAGTGTCGAATTTGCGAGCAGTCACCACTCAAGACACCGTTGCCCCATAAGCCGCGACCTGTTGTTCAAGTTTCAGACACGGCGCGCATTTGTATTGCGGGGCAAGCACCGGGACTGCGCGTACATGAATCCGGTATTCCTTTTGACGACCGTTCGGGAGATCGTTTGAGGCAATGGATGGGGGTTGATCGAGTTTTGTTTTATGATGCATCGAAGCTCGCCATTGTCCCTATGGGTTTTTGCTTTCCGGGATATGACAAGAACAAAAGCGATCTTCCACCTCGCAAAGAATGCGTAGCGAATTGGCACGATGACTTGTTTGAAGCGATGCCACAGATAGAACTGATCTTGGTTATTGGCATGTATGCGCAGGCGTACCATCTGGGTGACCAGCGTGAAAAAGGCGTCACCGAAACTGTTCAGAATTGGAAACGCTATATCAACCGCAACAACGGGCCACGGGTGCTGCCTTTACCTCATCCATCTTGGCGGAACACAGGTTGGTTGAAGAAAAACCCATGGTTTGATGATGAGGTTTTACCCGTGTTGCGTGGTGAAGTTCAACGGCTCACGTGAGTATCAGTTTTCTATAATAGGAATTTTTGAAGCGAATTTGTCTGTGAGGCTTGCTTCATGTGTCTAAATGTAGAATGTAATTCTATAAACTAGATATTGGGCAGTTGTGCTATGGACCGCATCGACAAACGAATTTTGACGCTCTTGCAACAAGATGCAACCACACCAGTTGCCGAGATTGGTAAAAAAGTGGGGCTTTCAACCACACCATGCTGGCGACGCATCCAGAAACTCGAAGAAGATGGAGTGATCAAAAAACGGGTCGCTGTGCTGGACCCTGTTTCGGTGAATGCGAAAGTCACTGTGTTTGTTTCCATTCGCACGGGGTCTCACAATGCAGAATGGTTGAAGCGATTTTCAGAGGTGTCGGTGGAATTTCCAGAAGTTGTTGAGTTGTACCGCATGAGTGGCGATGTGGATTATTTGTTGCGCGTCGTTGTGCCTGACATTCAGGCTTACGATGAGTTTTATCAGCGTTTGATTTCCAAGATCGACATCAAAGACGTGAGTTCATCGTTTGCGATGGAGCAGATGAAATATACGACCGAGTTGCCGCTGGAGTATCTGTTGAAATCTTAGTTGGTGCGTAGGCGCTGACTTTTAGTGTCCAGCGCCATTGTTGTTACTTCTTTGAATTGTCCAACCGAGCTAACAGGCTTGATGTGTCCCAGCGGTTTCCGCCCATGCGTTGCACTTCGCTGTAGAATTGATCAACCAACGCGGTAACGGGCAGGCTGACGCCTTGTGCTTCGCCTTCTTCAAGGCAGATCTTTAAATCTTTGCGCATCCAATCGACGGCGAAACCGTGTTCATATTCTCCGGCGTCCATGGTCTTGTACCGGTTTTCCATTTGCCACGAACCTGCGGCCCCTTTGGAAATCACATCCACCACTTTTTCAATGTCTAGGCCTGCGGCTTGTCCCAAATGGATGGCCTCGGATAATCCTTGAACAAGCCCTGCAATACAAATCTGGTTCATCATCTTAGTGAGTTGCCCAGCGCCAATATCGCCCATCAAGCCCACCATTTTAGCGTAGCATTCAATCACTGGCTTGGCTGCATCGAATGTGGTTTGGTCGCCACCGACCATCACGGTCAACACACCGTTTTCCGCTCCGGCTTGTCCGCCAGAAACAGGAGCGTCGAGAAAGCCAAAGCCTTTGCCTGATGCGATTGCAGCAAGTTCACGTGCGACGTTTGCTGAAGCCGTGGTGTTGTCGACAAAAATGGCTCCATTTTTGATGGTGTGGAATGCACCGTTTTCGCCAATGGTCACAGAGCGAAGGTCATCATCATTGCCCACGCAGCAGAAGATAAAATCGGCATCTTCGGCAGCATCAGCCGGAGTTGATGCAAAGCTTCCACCATATTCAGTAGCCCATTTTTCAGCCTTAGCAGCGGTACGGTTATACACCGTTACATCGTGACCGCCCTTGGTTTTCAAAAACCCAGCCATGGGATAGCCCATGACGCCTAAACCGATAAATGCAACTGATGCCATTCTTATATTCCTTGAAATTTTGTACTGCGGAAACTGTATGCCAACAGGTCGCGCGTGTGAACATGAATTTAGTCGAACGAACTGAAAGGAATGAAGTTCACGAGGTCGCCAGCATTCAACTGAGTGACAGGTTCTGCAATCTCTATTAATCCATCTGCTTCTCGCAAAGAACTGATCAAGCCTGATCCATCGCGAGAGAATTTGTCAGCCTGAACTGAACCATCTTTATTGAAAACGAGTTTGCCGCGCAGAAACTCGCGGCGGTCTGGCTTCTTGTTTTCGATTTCAAATGCTGCTGGCAATGGATAGCGAACTGGGCTTTCCCAATGGGCGCCGCACAATTGTAAAAGTGCTGGGCGGGTATAAAGCATAAAGCAAACAGAAGCTGCGACCGGGTTGCCTGGCAGGCCGAAGAACAAACAATCATTGGCAGCTTTGTCGCGGGAGATTTGGCCGAACATCATGGGGCGACCTGGTTTGACGGCCAATTGCCAGAGGTGACGTTTGCCCAACTGATCAAGTGTTGCGAGCATATGATCTTCATCCCCGCGTGATGCACCGCCGGTGGTGAGGATCACATCGTAGGTTTTGCAGGCTTCGCCAATCGCATTCAGGGCGTCATCTGCTGCATCGTTGATGACACCGCCCAGAGTTACATCAATTGGCAGTTTGGAAAGCATTGCTGACAGCATGGGCGCATTCGCGTCATAGACTTGACCCGCCAACAATGGGCCTTGGCCATCATCTGGCGAGCGCATTTCATTGCCGTTTGAAAACAAAATGGCTTTGAGTTTCTTTTGAACAGTGACTTCGGCAATGCCTATTGATGCCAATGCCGCGAGGTCTGCTGGGTTGATCCGCTGACCCGCAAGCAAAACCAAATCACCAGCCTTTAGGTCTTCACCTGCCAGACGACAGTTAGCACCCGGTTTCAGGTTTTCTGGAAGAGTTACAGAACCATTAGCTTCAACACAGTCTTCTTGCATGGCGACAGTGTCTGCATCTTCAGGCATAGCTGCACCAGTGAAAATGCGGACTGCAGTGTCATGTTGGAGAGGTTTTGGCGATAGGTCACCCGCGGCTATACGGTTAGAAATGAGGCGAGGGCGGTTGGCAAAATTACCGTGTTTGAATGCGTAGCCATCAACGGCAGAGTTGGTGTGCAAGGGGACATTGTGCGGCGCGGAAATGTCATTTGCTAAGATCCGATCGAGAGCATCACGCGCCGAAATAGTTTCCGTATTTGTGATGCAAGCCAAACGCTCTTGCAGCAAAGCCAATGCATCATCGTGCGACAAGCGATCTTTGTCGTGTAGGAAGCAATCATTGATCAATGATGCGTTTTGGTTCACAGGCCCAGCCCCATTTTTTGAGAAATATAATCAGCAATTGACGACACGTCATTCAATTGAAACTGGGGTAGTTCGCAATTGGGGTCGATCTGATCTGAAGCAATCGCAATAACGCTTTTGTTTTGATGCCATACAGGGTCATCAATTTGGTTGTTCGAAAGAATGCATTCGAGTTTTGGGAAGTCGACATTTTTGAAACCTTCCACCAAAACGATGTCACAGGGCGCAAGTTTCGATAACATCGTGTCCAACGTTGGAGCCGCGCCCCCATCTCGACCTTCGTGCATAATTGCCCATCGGCCTTTGGACACGATTGCCACTTCTGACGCGCCTGCCTGCCTGTGCTTGAACGAATCTGTTCCTTCCACGTCAACGGCAAAATTCTCATGAGCATGTTTTATGGTGCTGACCGTGTGACCACGTTTTGTGAGTTCTTCGACCAACGCTGC
>CALHHQ010000031.1 GCA_938030645.1 uncultured Rhizobiaceae group bacterium | reverse complement strand
CATAAAAGACGCTATCGACATCGTGAGCCTCATTGAGGCGGCAGTGGAAATCTACCCAAAAGTGGTCGATGGATCAGGGGTCACTTCTGGCGCGCAAGACGTCATTGCAGAAATTGCATGTGATAGACATCCAAGAGAAGCTGTGGCGCGCTTTAGTGAAGACCCAAGAGCATTTGTCCAAAGTGGTGATATGGTCGATATCGGTCCCATCAGCGCGTCATCGTTTGCTGTGTTGGTTTCCGCACTTGAAGCAGTGGCATCGGCCGGACATGCGCTTGATGTTATGAATGGCAAACGCATTTAGACAGTTGTTAATTTAGAGATCTGAGAAACGTGTCCGCACTTTTGAGATAAGTGTCACGTTTTTCAGCGTCCATTTTGTTCCACGTGTTGTACACTTGGCCGAGGCGCGGGTTGCCTTTTAATGTGTCTTGGTTGCGGACTAAAAAATCCCAGTACAAGGCATTAAATGGACAGGCATCTTCGCCTGTTTTTTGCTTCACGTCGTAACGACAGTTTTTGCAATAGTCCGACATTTTGTTGATGTAGTTTCCGCTCGCCGCATAGGGTTTCGACCCAAGCAATCCTCCGTCTCCAAACTGGCTCATGCCCAAAGTGTTGGGAAGCTCCACCCACTCATAGGCATCTGCATAAACCGCCAGATACCATTCGTGCACCTGATGCGGGTCGACGCCCGCCAACATGGCAAAGTTGCCAGTCACCATCAGTCGTTGAATGTGGTGTGCGTAGGCTTCTTCCTTTGTCTGTGTGATAGCGTGGTGCAAGCAAGACATATCTGTTTCACCTGTCCAATAGAAATCAGGAAGGTTCCGAGTAGCACCTAAGAAATTCAGGCCAACATATTCTGGCATTTTTAGCCAGTAAATGCCGCGTACATATTCGCGCCAACCGATGATCTGGCGAATGAAACCCTCGGTCGCATTCAAAGGCACACGGCCCTTGCTATATTCGGCCTCGACGCGCTGACAGACTTCCAAAGGATCCAACAAACCAGCGTTGATGTATTGGGACAGAAGTGAGTGATACAGAAATTTTTCGCCTTCCAGCATCGCGTCTTGGTAGTCGCCAAATGAGGGCAGGGCAGTGTCCAGAAAGTGTTGCAAAGCCTTCTGCGCGTGCTCTGCTGTCACACCAAACCAAAACGGCTGCAGATCACCGAAATGATTGTCGAAGCGCTTCTCCACGAGGTCCAAAACTTCAAGCGTTATGTCGTCAGGTTCAAACCGGCACTGTGAGGGCATGAACAGATCGTTCTTGGCAGGTTTGCGATTTTCACTGTCGTAATTCCATTTGCCACCTTCGGGCTTATCGCCATCCATGAGCAAATCGGTTTTTCTGCGCATGTCACGATAGAAATACTCCATGCGCAATTGCTTTCGGCCATCTGCCCATTTTTCAAATTCATCGTGCGTCGCGATAAAACGTTCATCGGGCAGGATTTCAACATCCAGACCAAACTTCTCACCCCACCTCTCAACATCTTGTTTCACACGCCATTCGGAAGGCTCGGTAACGCATATAGCTTTGGGGGTATGACGCTCTAGTGCTTTTGCTACTTCACCGGTGAAAGAGCCACTGTTGTCATCATCATCAAGTTTTACATAGTCGATTTGCCAACCGGCTTCCTCAAGTTCTTCCGCGAAATGGCGCATGGCAGAAAACAGGAAAGCAATTTTTTTCTTATGGTGGCGCACATAGGTTGCTTCTTCAAAAACTTCTGCAATCAAAATACGAGCGGAAGATTTGTCTGCATTCTGTAGCGATGAAATGCCGTGGGAGAGTTGATCGCCCATGATGAGAATGAGTTTTTCAGTTTTCACGAAGGATCCATCGGGCAGCTATTTTGTCCGCTTTTCATGCGGATGCGCACAAATGTAAATGCGGCTAGATGTATCGATGGATGTTTTGGACAATTGAAAGTGGCGGTGAGGGTGGGATTCGAACCCACGGTACGCTTCCACGCACGGCAGTTTTCAAGACTGCTGCCTTAAACCACTCGGCCACCTCACCGCTGAGAAATGCTATGATGTATTCGCCGCTGCAAATCAAGCGGTCTCTTGCAAGAAATGCAAAGAAAAAGGGGCGGTGTTATCCGCCCCTCTGTAATTCATCCGATAGGTTCTAATAAATCCTAGAAAAGACCTTCGATCAGGCCGTCATCGTTCAGCATAATCGCTTCTGCTGAAGGCACGCGCGGTAGGCCTGGCATGGTCATGATCTCACCGCAGACAACCACGATGAAGCCAGCTCCAGCCGAAAGACGCACTTCGCGGATTGGCACGCTGTGACCGGTTGGTGCGCCACGTAGGTTCGGGTCCGTGGAGAACGAATACTGTGTTTTCGCCATGCAGACCGGGAGATCACCGAACCCAGCTTCTTCCCATTGTTTTAATTGATCGCGAATTTTCTTGTCGGCCAACACTTCGTCAGCCCGGTAAATGCGTTTGGCGACAGTTTCGATCTTCTGCATCAACGGCATATCGTCGGGATAGAGTGTTTGGAACTGAGCCATATCGGCATCGGCGATTTCTGCGATGCGCGTGGCCAATGCTTCAGTCCCCTTGGAACCTTCTGCCCAGTGTTTGCAGAGAATGGCTTCTGAACCGAGGCTTTCTACATATTCCTGACAAGCTGCTATTTCTGCATCACTGTCGCCATGGAAATGGTTGATTGCCACAACTGCTGGCACACCAAACGACTTCACGTTTTCGATGTGGCGACCAAGGTTTGCGCAACCTTCTTTGACAGCATCGACGTTTTCGGCACCGAGATCTTGTTTCAAGACACCGCCATTCATTTTCATGGCGCGGATTGTGGCAACGATGACCACTGCAGATGGTGCAATGCCAGCTTTGCGGCATTTGATGTTGAGGAACTTCTCTGCGCCAAGGTCAGCGCCAAAGCCTGCTTCTGTCACCACGTAATCGGCGAGTTTCAATGCGGTTTTTGTGGCCACCACAGAATTACACCCATGGGCGATGTTGGCGAACGGGCCGCCATGCACGAATGCTGGGTTGTTTTCTAACGTTTGTACCAAATTTGGCTGCATGGCATCTTTTAACAGCACTGTCATTGCACCGTCTGCTTTGATGTCTTTACACGTCACAGCCGTGCGATTGCGCTTATAACCGATGATGATGTTGCCGAGACGGGTTTGCA
>CALHHQ010000030.1 GCA_938030645.1 uncultured Rhizobiaceae group bacterium | reverse complement strand
GACACGCCAGCACTCAATGGATATGTCGGTTCTACCAATGGCAATTCATCCAAATTCGCTTCCGATACAATGTGATCGGGGTGAACCATGGTCGGACGACCGTTGAACCATTCAACACGTCCACTCACGTAACGGATTTCGCCCTCAGGCAATTGCTTTTGAAGCCATTGTGATTGGCCGCGAAAGAACACCAACCCCAGTTCTCCTGTATCGTCGTGCCCGAACACGCGATAGGGAACGCGCGGATTTCCCCGAGGTGGCGGTTGGTGACGATCCACACGAATTTTGATTGTTGCAATGACGCCTTCAAGAGCCGTTGCAATTTCCGGTCGGTTGCGCCGATCTATCATACCGCTCGGGAGATGAAAGATAAGATCAGAAATCCTTGGTTCATCACGGTCTTCATTGCCTTTTAGAAGCCGCGTCAATGCCTTTGCCAGTTTAGGGCCAATCCCCGTAAGCGAAGAAACGGGCGCAAACAGTGGATTGAGAATGGGTGGGCGCATGGGAATACAGTGCCAAGGAGAATGCCGCTGTTCAAGTTTGTATTTGCATCACCACCAGCTCTTTGAGCTGTGGCAAATTATAGCGCCAAATGCCTGCAAATATTGAATTCAACAACTGACAAATCAAACAGAGGGTCTTATACACCCTCATGTGAATAATTGACCATGGAGTGTGACATTGAGCGAAGCGATGAGAAGCAGTGCAGGGCTTGATGACAGGCGCAAACGTTTGCTGTTCCGCTCGTGGCATCGTGGCATGCGTGAAATGGATTATGTTTTGGGTACATTCGCCAATTCTGCCATCGCCGACATGAATGATGATGAGTTGCAAGAGTTCGAAATGCTCATGCAGGTTCCAGACCCGGACATGTACAAATGGCTGTCAGGCACAATCGAAGTGCCCGAAAATTGGAACACGTCCATCGTCAATCAAATCCGGTCATTCCATTTGGACAATTGATCGACACGTATGACAACTCCTCAAATTTCTCAGTTTCTCAGCTGGCTGCCAGACCCGACGCCCATTCGTTTGGGCGGCGTGCCAGACGGATATGAAGCGCGAATTCTTGCTGAAGCGTTGGCGCGGGTCGCTGAAAAAGGCGAGCACAGAGATATCGTGTTTGTCGCTCGTGACCATCAAAAAGCTGCCGACATAGAAGCAGCATTTGCATTCTTTGCACCTTGGGCTGATACACTGAACATACCTGCTTGGGACTGTCTTCCTTACGACAGGGTGTCGCCCAGCAATGATGTTTTGGCTAAACGCATTAGTGCATTGTCGGAACTGGCGCGCAACGAAACAGCTGACAAACCGAGGCTCATTACGCTGACACCCAATGCGCTTTTGCAAATGGTGCCACCTCGCGAATTCATGACCCGTCAGGTCAAACGGATCGCTCCCGGCCAACGCATTGATTTGGAAGATTTGGTCAACTGGTTGGCAGGCAACGGGTTTGAACGCACACCAACAGTTCGAGACGCCGGTGAATTTGCGGTGCGTGGCGGCATTCTTGATCTGTTCGCGCCAGGTGAAAACCATCCTGTTCGGTTGGACTTTTTTGGCGATACCCTTGAAAGCCTGCGCAGTTTTGAAGCTGATTCACAACGCACCACAAGCCAACTGAAATCAGTTCTGCTGTCGCCCATGAGCGAGGTGACGCTGGACCCAAAAACCATTGCACTTTTCAGAAGCCAGTATCTCAAAACGTTTGGTGCAGCGACACGTGACGATGCGCTTTACAGTTCGGTGAGTGAGGGGCGGCGCTACGCTGGCCTTGAACATTGGTTGCCACTTTTCTTTGAAAAACTGGAATCTGTCTTTGACTATATCGGCAATCGCCACATGTTCATGGACAGTCTGGTGCAAGAAGCGTTGGAACAACGTTCGGCTCAAACACAAGATCATTATGAAGCGCGTGAACGCGGTTTGGATGCAGAGCGAGATGGTGGCTCGCCTTATAAGCCTGTGGCCCCAGACCAAATGTATCTCAATGTACAAGCGGTCAATGCGTTCATTTCACTGTCTCCTGTTGTCCACATTTCGCCATTTGAAGCGCCAGACTTTTCAAAGGGCGAGCGCGTTCTCAATCTAGATGCACGTCAGGGCCGCAATTTCGCAGCAGAACGCAGCGGCGGCCAAGTCAATATTTTCCAAGCCCTCAGCGACCATATCGCCAACCTGCGAGGGCAGGGAAAGAAAGTGGTCTTCGCATCATGGACTGGCGGCGCGCGCGACCGTCTGACCCAAGTGCTGGAAGAATACGGCCTCAGCAATTCTAAAAAGATCGAGAACTGGAATGAGGTTAATTCCCTAAAGCAAGGCACCACAGGTCTCGCTGTGCTTGGAATTGAATCAGGTTTTGAAGACGACGAATTCGCCATCATTGGCGAACAGGATGTGATGGGCGACCGTTTGGTCAAACGCCGCAAGGGGTCGCGCAAAGGTGCTGACTTCTTATCGGAAGTTTCAAGCCTTTCTGCTGGTGACATAGTGGTTCATGTGGAACACGGCATTGGCCGCTTCCACGGATTGGTGACCATTGAAGCGGCAGGTGCGCCCCACGATTGTTTGGAACTACACTATCACAACGACGACAAATTGTTCCTGCCCGTCGAAAACATTGAACTTCTGTCGCGCTACGGCAACAGCGACACTGAAGTTATGCTTGACCGTTTGGGCGGTGCAAACTGGCAAGCGCGCAAAGCCAAACTCAAGAAGCAAATTCTCGAAATGGCAGGGCAGTTGATCGCCATTGCTGCAGCCCGCCAATTGCAAACCGCTGAACCTGTATCATTGCCAGACGGCGTCTATGACGAGTTTGCAGCACGTTTCCCGTATGAGGAAACCGAAGACCAGTTGAATGCGATTGATGCTGTGTTTGCTGATCTCGCTTCGGGAAAACCAATGGACCGTCTTGTATGTGGGGACGTGGGGTTCGGCAAAACCGAAGTGGCTCTCCGCGCTGCCTATCTCACCGCCATGGCAGGAAAACAAGTCGCTGTTGTTGTGCCGACTACCTTGCTCGCCCGTCAGCATTTCAAGACGTTCACCGAACGGTTCCACGGCCTGCCCATCAATATCGCACACGCATCTCGCCTAGTTGGTGGCAAAGCGCTGAACGA
Organism: uncultured Rhizobiaceae group bacterium; assembly: GCA_938030645.1. Taxonomy (GTDB): domain Bacteria; phylum Pseudomonadota; class Alphaproteobacteria; order Rhizobiales; family Rhizobiaceae; genus Pseudahrensia. Next base: position 1,488 of record CALHHQ010000030.1, on the reverse strand, counting down.
AGCCAAACAAGGTATCAAAGATGGCTCCGTCGATATCGTCGTCGGCACTCACGCATTGCTGGGCAATTCAGTGGACTTCAAACGTCTCGGGCTTTTGGTCATTGATGAAGAGCAACGGTTTGGTGTGAAGCACAAAGAACGTTTGAAAGAGCTGAAGTCTGACGTTCATGTGCTGACGCTCTCGGCCACGCCCATTCCAAGAACGTTACAAATGGCGCTCACCGGTGTTCGCGAACTGTCCTTAATCACCACAGCTCCAGTTGATCGGTTGGCGGTTCGAACATTCGTTTTGCCGTTCGATGGATTGGTTGTGCGAGAAGCTCTATTGCGCGAACGCTATCGTGGAGGTCAAAGTTTCTACGTGGTTCCACGTCTTTCTGATTTGCGTGGCAGACAAGAATTTTTGGCTGAACAAGTGCCCGAACTGAAAGTTGCTGTGGCGCACGGGCAAATGTCGCCGGGTGAATTAGAAGATGTGATGAACGCCTTCTACGAAGGGCAATATGATGTTCTTCTATCAACAACAATTGTAGAATCTGGCCTCGATATTCCAACGGCGAATACGATGATTGTGCACCGAGCAGATATGTTCGGTTTGGCGCAGCTTTATCAAATGCGCGGACGTGTGGGACGTTCCAAAACCCGCGCCTATGCTCTGATGACAGTATCACCAACAAAAATCCTGACACCAACAGCTGAACGTCGCCTCAAGGTTCTTCAATCTTTGGACACGCTTGGTGCTGGTTTCCAATTGGCAAGCCACGATCTCGATATTCGTGGGTCAGGCAACATTTTGGGTGAAGAACAATCCGGTCATGTGCGTGAAGTGGGTTACGAGCTTTACCAACAAATGTTGGAAGAAGCGGTTGCCGAATTAAAAGATGGTGGCGTCGCTAAAATTGATGATCGCTGGTCACCGCAAATTACGGTTGGTGCAACGGTCATGATCCCAGAAAATTATGTTCCAGACCTGACCTTGCGTATGAGCCTATATCGCAGGCTCGCCGACCTCGACAACGCTCAAGACATCGATGCATTTGGTGCAGAAATGATCGACCGTTTCGGGCCATTGCCAGACGAAGTTGAACAACTTCTGAAAATCGTTTTTGTGAAAGCGCTTTGTCGTAAAGCCAACGTCTCAAAGCTGGATGCCGGACCAAAAGGCGTTGTGATCCAATTCAGAAACCAACAGTTCGCAGAACCTGCCAAATTGATTTCGTGGATTGCGGAGCAGGGCAGTCTTGCTAAAATCAGGCCTGATCAATCAATTGTTCTGCAACGCGACTACGCAACGCCGGAAAAACGATTGCGCGGTGCGGCTGTCATCACAACTCAACTTGCAAAAATGGTGGAGTAGAAAATGTCCGAGATACGTTTCCTCAGCGATGATTGCGCACAGGTGTTTGCGAAAAATGCAAAAGTGGAACGTGTGGAAACGGGATTTACATTCACCGAAGGTCCAATCTGGCACCCCAATGAACATTGGAT
>CALHHQ010000029.1 GCA_938030645.1 uncultured Rhizobiaceae group bacterium | reverse complement strand
GAAATTGCGCCTCCGTTTACGTTGAGTTTCTCATTGTCGATGCCAAGTTGGTCACGGCAATACAGAACCTGAACCGCAAACGCTTCGTTCAATTCCCACAAACCGATATCATCTGTTTTTAAATTGAAACGCTCAAGCAATTTTGGCACTGCGTATATCGGTCCGATCCCCATTTCGTCGGGTTCCAGCCCTGCAACTGCCATGCCGCGATACGCGCCAAGTGGCGATAGGCCACGGCGCTCGGCCTCTTTGGCTTCCATGACGACAGATGCTGACGCACCGTCCGAAAGCTGGGAGGCATTGCCCGCAGTGATTGTCTTGTCTGGCCCCAGAACAGGGTTCAATCCCTGCAAACCTTCAATGGTCGTTGACGCTCTGTTGCCTTCGTCTTTGTCCAAAGTGACTTCGTGTTCAGATTTTTCTTTGGTCTCTTTGTTTACCATCACCATGGTGGAAGAAAGCGGCACGATTTCATCATCGAATTTGCCGGCTTCCTGAGCCGCTGCAACTCGTTGCTGTGATTGTAGACCATATTCGTCCATCGCTTCGCGTGAGATACCATAACGATCTGCCACAACTTCCGCAGTTTCCAACATCGACATATAAACATGAGGATGCATGGCGATAAGCGACTTATCGACGCCCACACGCATCTCTGGGGTTTGCACCATGGAGATCGATTCAACACCACCACCAATACAAATTGGCATGTGATCGTGAACCACTTGCTTTGCAGCTGTGGCGATGGCCATCATGCCAGACGCACATTGGCGATCCAACGACATACCAGCCACAGAAACAGGAAGCCCCGCCTTCAAAGCCGCCTGGCGGCCAATGTTTCCGCCCTGAACGCCCTGTTGCAGGGCTGCGCCCATGATCACATCATCCACTTCGGCAGGGTCAATGCCTGCACGTTTGACTGCATGTTCGATGGCGTGACCACCGAGTGTTTGGGAAGGGGTGTTGTTGAAAGCACCGCGATAAGCCTTGCCGATTGGCGTGCGGGCGGTGGATACGATGACAGCTTCGCGCATATTGAGCTCCTGAATTGAGGTCGTTTTCGACGACCAACATACCGAGTAGTATGTTGACTATGACCGTTGTTTTCTGCAAGGGCAAGGGAGAGAAAACTTATCCATCCACAACTGGTTGCGGATGGGCTCTAAAAATCAAAGGAATTTATGATGACTCTCGAAGAAATCACCGCAAAAATGACAACACGTGTTGCAGCCAAAGGCGCAATCGATGGCAAAGTGGTAAAATTTGATTTCGGTGACGACGGTCAATTGACAATCGATGGCGCGCAAGACCCAGCAGTTGTGAACAACGAGAATGGTGATGCAGATTGCACTGTGGTTGTGGACAAAGATGTTTTTGAAAGCATCGCAGCCGGCGAAGAAAATGCTCAAATGGCATTCATGTCAGGCAAGTTGAAAGTCGAAGGTGACATGGGCATTGCGATGCAGCTTGGTTCACTTTTGGGCTAATTCATAAAACATGACCATTACCAAAGATCAGGTTTTGGAAGCTCTGACCAAGTTGGAGCTTCCGGATAACGAGGGCAATATCGTGTCAGCAGGCATGGTTTCGGCTCCTTTCATCACAGAAAGCGACGCAGGATCAAAGGTGATGTTTTCACTGACGGTTCCTGCCGAAAGAGCGCAAATGATGGAACCGCTGCGCTCTGCAGCCCAACAAGTTGTTGAATCTTTGGATGGTGTGGCCTCTGCCATGGTCGCTATGACAGCAGAACGCAAAGCAGGAGAAGGCGGTTCAATGCCGCCGCCTCCACCAATGGCGGCACCAACTGCTGCGCCGAAACCCGCTGAAAAAACACCAGAAGCGCAGCCCGGCATTCCCGGTGTGAAGCACATTATTGCGGTGGCATCCGGCAAAGGTGGTGTTGGTAAATCCACCACATCGATCAACCTTGCGCTCGGCTTGAAAGAGCAAGGCTTGAATGTTGGCGTGTTGGACGCAGACATTTATGGCCCCTCATTGCCTCGCTTGCTTGGATTGAACGGCAAGCCTGAAGCTAAAGGTCGGGTTCTAAAGCCTATGGAAAGCCTTGGTCTGAAGGTCATGTCGATTGGCTTTCTGGTGGCCGAAGACACACCGATGATTTGGCGCGGCCCAATGGTGATTTCTGCACTCACGCAATTGTTGCGCGAAGTTGATTGGGCACCGCTGGATGTGCTGGTTGTGGATATGCCTCCAGGTACAGGCGATGCGCAATTGACCATGGCGCAACAAGTGCCACTGTCTGGCGCTGTGATCGTATCAACACCACAAGACCTTGCACTGATTGATGCCCGTAAAGGTCTCAATATGTTCAATAAGGTCTCCGTACCTATTCTGGGTATCGTGGAAAATATGAGCACGTTCATCTGCCCGAAATGCGGTGAGCGGACGGATATTTTCGGCCATGGCGGTGCAGAGGCAGAAGCTGAAAAATTGGATATCCCATTCTTGGGCGCGGTGCCTTTGCACATGGATATTCGCAGCAATTCAGATTCTGGAACGCCTGTAGTGGACAGTGATCCTGCTGGTCCGCATGCTGAAATTTACAAATCGATTGCAGCAAAGGTTGCAAGCGCGCTGGAAGTCGAGAAGACTGAAGGACCGTCAATCGTCTTTGAATAGGCCAGATATGGTCGTCTCACTTTCCGCTCAAGATGTCCGAAGGCTGGCAAACTGGCCGTTGGTGATTGAGGCCATTCGAAAGGGCCATCAACTGCCAAAGGCAGATATTGGTGACACGTTTGTTCATGCGCGCGACAATACGATGTTGGTGCGCAGCGCTTATATCGATGGTTTGGCAGCTGGTGTGAAGGCGGCAACTGTTGTGCCGGACAACCCAGATAAGTCACCACCGATTCCCTCTGTCCATGCGCAAATCATGCTGTTTGACCCAAATTCTGGCCAATTGACGGCGCTTGTTGATGGCACGGAAGTCACGGCTTGGAAGACTGCTGGCGACAGCGCGTTGGGTTGTGACCTCTTGGCAAGGCAAGATGCAGACACGTTCCTGATGATCGGGGCTGGTTCTATGGCGGAACCACTCATTCGCGCTCACCTCAGCGTTCGTCCCAACATTAAAACGGTACAACTCTGGAACCGCTCGCCCGAGCGCGTTGCAGCGCTCAAACAGCGTTTGTCTGATCTTTCCCAAAACGTCACAATTGAAATGGATTTGAACCAAGCGGTGCCAAGGGCGGATATTGTTTGTTGTGCAACAATGAGCAAAGAACCATTGCTAAATGGGTCTTGGCTCAAACAAGGTGGCCACGTCGATCTCGTTGGAGCTTTCAAAGCAGATATGCGTGAGGCTGATGATGAAGTCCACAAATGCGGGTGTTGGTTCGTCGACAGTCGTGACACAACGATTGACCACATCGGTGAATTCAAGATTCCCATCAGCAAAGGTGTGATTGA
>CALHHQ010000028.1 GCA_938030645.1 uncultured Rhizobiaceae group bacterium | reverse complement strand
TTTGCGTTTTCCAAACCAAGCGGAATGTGGGTGGCCGCAATGATCATGCCATCATCGTCGAGGTGAGCTTTCATCAGATCTGCAAATTGTTTCTCAGAGCTTGCGTCCAGTCCTGCGGTTGGTTCATCCAGCAACCAAATGGGACGATAGCTGACAAGCAGTCTTGCAATTGAAATGCGACGACGTTGACCCGTGGACAAGTGCGCGAATGGCACATCTTGCAAACCGTCAAGGCCAACCATGTCCATGGCTTCATCTATTTCCAAATGAGGTTGACCGGCGAATTCTTGCCAAAATTTCAGGTTTTCACCCACAGTCATGGCAGGCTTCATCGCATTTTCATGGCCGAGATAATGACAAAGTTCTGTTGGTTTTGCGCCGCGAAATTCGTTGTCTTTGTCTTCGATGGAAAGCGATCCAGCCTCCAGCGGCAACAAGCCTGCTATGGCGCGTAGAAGTGTAGATTTGCCCGAGCCATTGGCGCCGCGGATCATCAACGCTTCATTGTTACCAACTTCAAATGAGACATTTTCGATGATGAGATCTTCACCGCGCATGACAGAGATGTTGGATGCGATGAGTTTCATGAAATCGGTTAGTCTTCCAAGCCAGCAATGGAGCGTGCAAAATCGCGTGCTTCGAATGGCTCAAGATCTTCCACTTGTTCGCCAACTCCCAAGAAATAGACGGGCAGTTTAAATTTGGAAGCGATGGCCACCATGATACCGCCGCGCGCTGTGCCATCAAGTTTGGTCATCACCAAACCGTTTACACCGGACACGTCTTTGAAAATCTCAACTTGGTTGAGGGCGTTTTGGCCCGTGGTTGCATCAAGTGTCAGCAAAACAGTATGTGGAGCGGTCGGGTCCTGTTTTTTCAAAACGCGGATGATTTTCTCCAATTCGTCCATCAATTCAGTTTTGTTCTGCAAACGACCTGCTGTGTCCATCAACATGACATCACGGCCTTCGTCTTTGGCTTGTTGATAAGCATCAAAAGCAAGACCTGCAGCATCAGAACCCAATGGACGAGACAAGGTTGGAGATTGTGTGCGCTCACCCCATATTTTCAATTGCTCAATCGCGGCGGCACGGAATGTATCGCCTGCTACAAGCAGAGTTGAAAAACCAGCATCATAGAGTTTCTGTGACAGCTTGCCGATGGTTGTGGTTTTGCCGGAGCCGTTGACACCGACCACCAACATCACATGAGGCGTGTGATCGAGATCGAGTTCCAATTCTGCCGCGACCGGATCAAGAACTTTCTCCACTTCCGCCGCCATGAATTCACGCACTTCTTCGTCGGTCACGTCCTTACCCATGCGCTGGGAGGCAAGGCTTTCCGTAATGTTCATTGCGGTTTCGACGCCGAGGTCGGCTTGAATGAGAATATCTTCCAACTCTTGTAAAGTGTCTTCATCTAATTTGCGTTTGGTGAAAACAGCTGAAATATTTTCGGTGAGTTGATTGGAAGACCGCGCCAAGCCGCTTTTAAGACGGTTAAACCAGCTTTTCTTTTTGGGCGTTTCATTGGATTGCTTTTCAGGCTCAGGCTCAGGCTCAGGCTCAGGCTCAGGCTCAGGCTCAGGCTCAGGCTCAGGCTCGTGTTGTTGTTCTGCAAGAATAGCCTGCTCTCGTGCGGCTCGTTCTTGTGTTGCTTGTTCTTCTTCTTCTGCAGCGCGCTGCGCTTCTTCCTGCGCCAAAAGTTCTGCTGCTTCTTTTTCGGCTTGTGCAGCAGCTTGCTCTTCCTGCTCCAGCTTTTCGGCTTCTGCCTCAGCGGCCAATCGATCTGCTTCAGCTCTCGCCTTGCGTTCTGCCTCTTCTTGCTCAGCGCGCTCTTCGTCGCGTTTCTTTTCCAGCGCAGCCGCTTCCTCGGCAGCTTTGCGCTCTTGTTCTGCTTTCTCTGCGGCTGCCTCTGCTTCTTTTTGAAGTCTTTCGGCTTCTGCTTGTTCTTCGGAAGCCTTTTTGGCTGCGGCGGCGTCAGCGGATTTTTGAGTCTCTTCGGCTTTTTTTGCTGCAGCTTCCGCTTCCTGACGCGCTTTCTTTTCGGCCTCTTTTAGCGCTTTGGCTTCCGCATCGCGTTGAGATTTTTCCTCTGCTTCACGCTTTTCCAGCTCGGCTTTTTCAGTAGCGATCCGCTTTGCAACTTCTTCTTCAGCAGCTTTTATTTCGGCCTGAACTTTTGCTTCGGCGGCAATTCTTTGAGACTCAGCTTCCGCTTCCGCAACAGAATTGTCGACTTCAGGCTCTTCATCTCGGCTTTTTTTGCCGAAGCGGAACAACTTTTTGAAGAAGCCCTCTTTTTTCTCAGCCATGATTTTTCCTAAGCCGCTTTGCTTTGATCAAGCACAGTTCCCGTCAGTCTTGTACCATCATGGCCCGTGATTTGAAGTGTCACCAGTTTTCCGGCTTCCGCTTTATCAACACTTACAGGTGTGAACTGAACCGTGCGCCCAAGTCCATCGCGCTCCATCAACACATCGACATTTTTGCCAATGCGACTGTCGAGGAATTGTTCGAGACGGTTTTGACCCAGAACCCGCAAACGTTTGGCGCGCTCTATGACAATAGATCTGTCCAATTGGGGCATGCGTGCTGCGGGCGTGCCTTGGCGTGCGGAATATGGAAACACATGTAAATGGGTCAGTCCCGCTTCCTCTACGATTGAAAGAGAGTTTTGAAACATGTCTTCTGTTTCTGTGGGGAAGCCCGCGATAATATCAGCACCAAAAACCAAATCAGGTCGTGCATCACGAACATCGTTGCAAAAACGAATTGTATCTTCACGCAAATGACGACGTTTCATGCGTTTCAGAATCATGTTGTCGCCAGACTGAAGCGAAAGATGCAAATGGGGCATCAAACGATGATCGCCAGCGATTGCTTCCATCAAAGGTTCATCGACTTCAATGGAATCGATGGAAGAAAGGCGTAGGCGTTCCAGTCCACTCACTTTTTTCAAAATGGATTGAACCAGACGACCAAGTGACGGGGTTGCTGGCAAGTCGCCACCCCACGAAGTGAGATCGACTCCCGTCAGCACAACTTCGCGATACCCGTTGTCGCAAAGCTGTTGGATTTGACTGACAACTTCGCCCGCTGGAACTGAACGGGAATTTCCGCGTCCGTAGGGGATAATGCAAAATGTGCAACGATGGTCACAACCGTTTTGCACTTGCACGAATGCGCGTGTGCGGCCTTCAATGGCTTCCACCATGTGGGAGGCTGTTTCTTTCACGGACATGATGTCGTTGACGCGGACTTTCTCAAATTGGTTCACACCAAATTCCGGCAATTGCCTGTAAGAATGCGCGTGAAGTTTTTCCTCATTGCCGAGAACTAAGTCAACTTCGTCCATCAATGCAAATGTGTCTGGTTCAGTTTGGGCGGCACAGCCTGAGACAATGATGAGGGCTCGAGGATTTTCACGACGGGCCTTGCGTATGGCGCGCTTTGCATCGGTTACGGCTTTGCTTGTGACCGCGCATGTGTTGACGATGACGGCGCCACCATCCAGATCAGGTAAGCCTGCCTCAGTGGCTTCGCGGCGCATGACTTCGCTCTCATAGGTGTTGAGACGGCAGCCAAAGGTAAGGACATCGAGCTTGCTCATCATGCTCGTTCCCACGCACCAGTGGTAGGGTCAAACATGCCGTTAAATTCGTGTTCGGTTGGGCCAGTCATCAAAATAAAATTGTCAGCTCGCCATTCAATATCCAGCTGCCCACCGGGCAAATGGGTGATGACTTTGCGTCCTGTTCGGCCTGTGCGTGCAGCGTTGACTGCAGCCGCGCATGCCGCAGAGCCACAAGCCTCAGTCAATCCAGCACCACGCTCCCACGTGCGCATGGTCAATTCGTTTTCGCCTGTCACCTGCGCAATCGTGATGTTCATGCGATCTGGAAACAACATATGATGTTCCAACATTGGGCCAAATTTATCGAGTGCATATGAATTCACGTCTTTGTCGGCCCAAAACGTGATGTGAGGATTCCCGATATTGGCAGCGGACGGCGTGTGCAAAATTGGTGCACCAAGTGGTCCAACTTCCAATTCAATACCGCGTGTGTCTGCAAATTCGTCTTCTAACGGAATTTGATCCCATTCAAACCGCGGCACACCCATATTGACGGTCACGCGACCATCTTTCAGTTTTAATGCTTTCAGCGGTTGGCCGTTCACTTCGAAAGAAAAATAATCACCGTTTTCAGGTTCGTCTAACCAGTTCACAACGCAGCGCGTGCCGTTGCCGCAAGCGCCAGCCAACGTACCATCAGAATTGAAAATTTCGATCACCGCATCTTTTCCAATTTTGCCCGGCGCATGAACAGCCATCAATTGATCAAAATGGGTTTCAGGATCGCTGGCCAAGGCAATCGCAGCAGATGGTGTTATTCTGTCAGTGCGCGCGCGCATATCTGCAACAATGATCTTGTTGCCGAGGCCATTCATTTTCGCAAAGGAAACCATCGTGTTCATGGCGCTTATATGGCGGAGGTCGGGTGAAATTACCAGATGTTCGTGCTCACTGGCGTTAACGGTTATTTTGCCAGAGGAACGTGCTTTCCAGCATCGGCGCGAATTGTCCCGTCCAAACGAGGGTCGGGATCTGTGAAATCTCTTTCATTATAGACTTTGAACCCGCGCTTTCTGTAATTTTCCAAGGCGCTTTCATGGTCGAGACTGCACGTGTCCAATATGAGAGGAAGCTTGCGCAACTCTGCTGAGTAACGGATAGCGCTGCTGAGAAGATAACCACCCAAGCCTCGGCCCAAGAAACCGGGCAGCATCGCGAAATATTTTATTTCGCTTTCTGTCTCGCTCTCTACGTCTAACTCAAAAAAACCTGCAGGTGTCCCGTATTCGTAGAGCACCATGAGGTGAATTGTTTCTGGAGTGATGAGCGGCAGCAATTCTTCATCACTAATGCGACGACGATCGCCCCACAAAAACTCTTCGCCAGCGCTATTATAAAGAAATCGATAGAACTCAATTGTTGGATTCTGCGCACGGATGATAGAGACGGCTTCATGGGGTGGTTGTTTCACCTCAACCTGTGAGGGATCATCAATGCGCAAATACCATTTGTGAACGGGCAGATGACCGGTGGGAACATCGGTCCGACTCCATTGGCGAATTTGTTCTTTTTGATAATCGGTCTGACTCATATGACTATCTCTAAACCTTAATGGGTGCTTTCAATGGCACATGCCAAACCTCACCGGGTTGAAGCGCTCTAAATATGTCTTCGCCGACATTGTGCTTTAACCGAGCTTCTTCCAGATGCGCCAGCTGGTCTTCAATGCCTTCATTGGTCAATTTAAACGTACCCCAATGGTGGCCAAGCGTGAATTCCGCACCACAGATTTTGTGACCCATCACAGCCTCATCAGGGTTTTGATGCTGATGCTGCATAAACTGCCGAGGCTCATAGGCACCAAAAGGCAAAATGGCCAAGCGAAAACCGCCATATTTGGCCTTTGCTGCTTCGTAGTTTTTGCCATCATGAAAACCTGTGTCACCCACATGGTATATGTTGCCGTAGGGTGTTTGCAGTGCAAATGCTGCCCAAAGAGCATTTCGTCGGTCGCCCATGCCGCGTGCAGACCAATGGTGCATGGGTTCAAATGTGGCTTTTACATCTGGCGACAATTCAACCGTATCGCTCCAGTCTCCCACAGCTACGCGCAGATTAGCATCGTGGTTTTTCAATATGCGGTCATTTCCAAGGGGCGTGACAATGAGCGGTTTGAACTTTTTATGGAGATTTGAAATAGCCTCCAAATCCAGATGGTCATAATGGTTGTGCGATAGAAGAACCACATCGATAGGAGGCAGTTTTTCGAAATCAATTCCCGGCGCATTCACGCGTTTCGGTCCAGCAAAACTGACGGGCGAACAACGTTCAGCCCAAACAGGATCGGTGAGAATGTTCAATCCCGCAGTTTGAATGAGTACTGTGGCGTGGCCAACAAAACTGACACGCAATGCATCGCCTTCAACCCGTTGAGGCGGTTCGTCTTTGAAGGGTGAGGGGTACTTGTCCGGCCATTTTTTGGAAGGACTTGTAAAGCGCGTTCTAAAGAATTCTACAATGCTTTTTGGCGGATGACCGCCCGGATTGAAAAAATTTAGGCCGTCAAAGTGATCGCTTTCAGGGCCAGAATAATATGGATTTCGAGATTTTGCGATGGTGATTGTTCCCGTTGCAACGGCGGTTCCGCCTAGCCCCAAAAGAGCAAGGATTTTGAGAAATTTTCTGCGTTTCATAACGGAAGTCGTGTCGCGACTCGGGATTCAAGTCAAGCGGCGAGTGCAGGGTGCGTCAAAAGAAGCTGTGGTATCCAACAAAACGTCGCTTAATACGGATAGGCATTTGATTTGGAAAATCGATAGCTGTGATGTTCTATGCGGCGGTCGAGCAAATTATCTAAGCTGCTTTGCAGAGGAGCACTGGTCTGTTCCTCTGCCGAGCTTTCATTTGCCGCTGCATCCTTTATGCCCTCAGATTTACGGGCACGTTTTTCATTTTCAATGAACCACATGGTCCCACTCCTGACTTGCGATATGCCCCGAATCGCAGTTTTAGATTTCTTGGTGCTGTTTAGCAGTGAGATTTGGCACATTGTGTGGCGTTTTCGTAAAGTCGCCAAAACGTGATGATCATCCCAAAAGCCTGAGTTCGCTTGACTCTTGCCGGTAAAACGGCTTTATGCCGCTCATCAGACAAAACCATTTGTCGAAGAGCAACCGACCGGCCCCTGTCATCATACAGCCTCCGGAGGTCACCACCCGTCAGCGTTATACGCCCACGGGTGCTTTTTGCGTATGGTTTTGGCTGCAATTAGTCACTACCTTTGGGGTGCTTTTGCAACCTGAAGACAACGGAATGAACCATGTTTGAATCACTTTCGGATAGATTGAGCGGTATTTTCGACGGCCTAACCCGTCGCGGTGCGCTTTCCGATAAGGATGTGTCCACCGCCTTGCGTGAAGTGCGTCGTGCGTTGATTGAAGCGGATGTGGCTCTTGATGTTGTGCGCTCGTTCACAGAAGCGGTTCGCGAAAAAGCGGTTGGTGCGGAAGTCGTCAAATCCGTCACGCCTGGCCAAATGGTTGTCAAAATCGTCCATGACGAATTGGTCAACATGTTGGGCGAAGAAGATGTTCAGATTGATCTGAATGCGCCTGCGCCTGTGGCCATTATGATGGTTGGCCTTCAAGGATCTGGTAAAACCACAACGACGGGTAAGCTCGCTAAACGTCTCAAGGAAAGGCAGAACAAGAAAGTTCTGTTGGCTTCTTTGGACGTGCGTCGCCCAGCGGCCCAAGAGCAATTGCGCCAATTGGGCGAACAAACCGAAACTGAAACGCTTCCGATCATCGAAGGTCAGTCACCTGTTCAGATCGCCAATCGTGCCACACAGGCCGCAAAGCTTGGTGGCTTTGACGTTGTCATTCTGGACACCGCTGGTCGCACATCTATTGATGAAGCGTTGATGGCGGAAATGGCGGACATTAAAACCGCTGCCAACCCGCACGAAATTCTTCTGGTTGCTGATGCCCTGACCGGTCAAGACGCTGTTAATCTGGCTCAGAACTTTGACAATCGCGTTGGTATTACAGGTTTGGTGCTCACCCGTATTGATGGTGATGGACGTGGTGGTGCCGCACTTTCAATGCGCGCTGTAACAGGCAAGCCGATCAAGCTTCTCGGTGTTGGCGAGAAGATGGATGCGTTGGAGGATTTCTATCCCAAACGTATTGCAGACCGTATTCTCGGCATGGGCGATATCGTATCGTTGGTTGAGAAGGCATCTGAAAATATTGATGCTGAACAAGCTCAAGCTATGGCTGCAAAGATGCAGAAAGGTTTGTTCGATATGGACGATCTTTCGCAGCAGCTTGGTCAGATGTCCAAAATGGGCGGCATGGGTTCGATCATGAAAATGATGCCCGGCATTGGCAAAATGGCGAAGCAAATTGAAGCTGCAGGAATTGATGACACTGTTTTCAAACGTCAGCAGGCAATTATTTCGTCTATGACGCGTAAAGAACGCAAAGCGCCTAAATTGTTGAACGCGAGCCGCAAAAAACGCGTGGCTGCGGGTTCAGGGTCCTCCGTTCAAGAAGTTAATCAACTGCTCAAAATGCACCGTCAAATGGCCGACATGATGAAAAAAATGTCTGGCAAAGGTGGCAAGGGCATGATGGGCAAAATGGCTGCAGCCATGGGTATGCCTGGCCTGGGTGGTGGTGGCATGGGCGGTGGCGGAATGCCGGATATGGCTGGCATGGACCCGAAACAACTTGAAGATATGGCCCGTAAAATGGGTGGCGGCGGATTGCCCGGTGGTCTTCCGGGTGGCATGCCAAAACTTCCTGGCCTGGGTGGTTCGCCGTTCGGGGGTAAGAAGAAATGACGCATCTACCGTCCCAAATGCCAGTGCTTGAGACAGAGCGTCTTGTCCTGCGTGGGTGGGAAGAGAAAGACTTCGATTGCATTGCTGAAATTTATGCCGATGAGGAGCATGCGCGCTACATTGGTGGTGCCAAACCGCGTTGGCAATCCTGGCGCATATTGGCAACGCTGATCGGCCATTATCAATTGCGTGGGTTCAGCCTGTTTGCCGTGGAAGAAAAGTCTACGTCAAATACTGTTGGATGGTGCGGCCCGTGGGAACCCGATGGCTGGCCAGAGCCAGAAATTGGTTACACATTTCATCCTTCTGTCACGGGCAAGGGTTATGCGACAGAGGCTGCAACGCGCACTCTGCGTCACGCCTATGAAGATCTTGGCTGGACCACAGCGATCAGCATGATTGCCGTTGAAAACCCTGCTTCCAAAAACGTTGCCGCCAAGTTGGGCGCACAGTTTGAGAAATTTGGAACATTGTTTGGCGACACCAAAGCTGAAATCTGGCGTCATTTGCCTCCACAACAATTTCAGGAGCGGTTTGCATGACTCCTAAAGAACAACTCCAGCAATACCGCAACAGCATCGACAACTTTGATGCGGTGCTCATTCACACTTTGGCAGAGCGGTTTCGCATCACTAAAGCTGTTGGCCAATTGAAAGCAGAAAATGAATTCCCGCCTTCCGACCCGAAGCGTGAAGAAGAACAAGTGGATCGCCTGCGCCGCCTTGCAGTACGCGCCGATCTTGACCCCGATTTTGCTGAAAAATTTCTCGAATTTGTTATTCGCGAAGTGATTCAGCACCACAAACAGGCTGCTTCAAACCAGTCTTAATCAACACACGAACATGACCATCTAAGGAACTTAAATTATGGCTACTAAAATTCGTCTCGCCCGTGGCGGCTCTAAAAAGCGCCCGTTTTATTCAATCGTTGCTGCTGACGTTCGCGCACCACGCGACGGCCGTTTCATCGAAAAGCTTGGCACACTTAACCCGTTGCTTGCGAAAGATAATGAAGCGCGCGTTTCTATGAAAACAGAACGTATTCAATATTGGCTTGATCAAGGTGCTCAGCCGACGGATCGCGTTCTTCGTCTTCTAGACGAAGCCGGTCTTGCAAAACGTGAGCCACGCAACAACCCGAACAAAGCGAAGCCAGGCAAAAAAGCTCAAGAGCGCCTTGAAGAAAAAGCACAAAAAGAAGAAGACGCGAAGCAAGCTGCAGCAGATGCAGAAGAAGCAGCCAAAGCTGCAGCTGAAGAAGCTGCTGCCGCACCAGCAGAAGAAACACCAGCAGAAGAGGCTCCTGCAGAAGAAGCTGCAGCTGAAGAAAAGCCTGCTGAATAACATCTGTTCATTTTGAACAATTGAGGGCGGTTGGTCTTTGCGACCAGTCGCCCTTTTTGTATGGAGTTAAGATGAAGCTCGAAAATCCAGTTTTGCTTGCCCAAGTGGGTGCGGCCCATGGCATCCGCGGTGAAGTGCGTGTGAAGTCTTTTACGGGAGATCCATTGGCCATTGGTGACTACGGCTCGCTGTGGTCGGAAGATGGACGCAAGTTCAAAATCACCAATTTGCGACCGCAGAAGACTGTTGTTGTGGTGAAATTCAAAGGCATCAACACAAGAGAAGAAGCCGAGGCTTTAAACAAACTGGAGTTGTTTGTGGACCGCTCATCTCTTCCTGATGATACAGAAGATGACGAGTTTTATGTCACCGATCTGATTGGCTGTGATGTTCTTGATGGTGAAGGAAAACACATCGGCGCTGTGTTGACCGTTCCAGATTTTGGCGCTGGTTCTGTTTTGGAAATTGCACCTCTGAACGAAGTAGGTGGTTTGAGCTCAAAGACTTATTTTCTCGATTTCACCCACGAGAATGTCCCGCACATCGACTTCGAAAAATGGGCGATCACTATTTCACCACCTCTAGAGGTGAGCGAGCGTGATCAAGAATCAAGCGACGACTGATAGTTTATGAGGCTCTGGCCGAGTGCTATCGTCTCCGAAAACACACGTGCGGTCACGCCCGGTGTTCTTTGCGAGATACAGGGCTTTATCTGCCCGTTCGAATAAAGTGTTCCAATTGTCATCCACATATAAAGATGTGATACCGCAGCTCATTGTGATGGAAGGCAAACCCTCAAATTGATGGGCGCAGAATGTGGAACGTAGATTTTCTGCAAACAGTTTTGCCGCCGCTGAGTTTGCGTTCCACAAGACAATGCAAAACTCTTCGCCGCCGATGCGCGCTGTTAAATCAGTTTTGCGTGCTGTTTCATCGATGAGAGAAGATAGTTTCTGGATGACTTTGTCTCCGGCACCATGGCCATGTGCGTCGTTGATCATTTTGAAATGGTCAATGTCACAAACGACCAATTCCACAGGCACTGATGCTCGAATGCTGCGTTCACGCAATTCCAAAAACTTTTGTTTCAAGCCGCGACGGTTAAGCAATGATGTAAGATGATCTGTTTCAGCCTCTCGTTTCAAGCTCCCGAACACTTCCAATCCAAATGAGAAAAACAAACAGGCAGCTACGCATAGGGCAGCTATAGATACAATAAATTGCATCGACAACGCCGTCATGGAAGTCGCGTAATTGGCATTGGTCAATGTTTCATGAAAGAACGAGATTGTGAGAAGCGCTCTAATGAAAAACTGAAACGCAAATACGCCAACCACCCAGGCAAAAACCTTATCGATTGGCAGTTTACGTCCTTGGTAGATGCAATGTGCTGCTAGGAAGAAAATGATGCCGTTGCCGCCATTGGCTACAATTGTGCGTGCTGCAATGCTGGGTTCGATATGTAAAAAATAAGCGATACCAACGAACAAGGCGATTGTGACAATTGCCATTTGGGACGTTGGAATTTTTTGTTTGTATCGAACGGCAGCAGCGACTGCGAACAAAATCGCAGTGATGTTGTAAAAGGTGTTGGACAAATAGGCCGCAAGAATAGGATCAATGCCCGCGCGGAAAAATTCTAATGTGACTGCCGCGGCGCCAAATAGATAAGAGAAGCCGAAAATCTTCGCGGCGATCAGACGTTTTTCAAATGTGTACAGCAAGAACAATCCGCCGGCGAAGACCAGAAAGATCATAGGCGATATCAATTGAAAGTATGACTGCTCAGTCATGGTGCGTCCCCGTTTGTTGGGATCACAATCGCGCTTCAAAGTTTCAAGATTGTTATTGTTGAGACGTTGGGCCACAGTTTCAAAATATTAGGTTACCAAACAAAAAAGGGCTCTGTCCAAATCAGACAGAACCCTTTTAGAATTGTGCAATAATTTGCTTCAGAATTCAAATTTCACGAACGTCCACGAAATGACCCGCGATGCCAGCCGCTGCAGCCATCGCAGGTGACACGAGGTGTGTGCGGCCCTTGAAACCCTGACGGCCTTCAAAGTTTCGGTTTGAGGTGGATGCGCAGCGTTCCTCTGGTTTCAGACGATCATCATTCATGGCAAGGCACATGGAACAGCCTGGCTCACGCCATTCTGCACCAGCTTCAATAAAGATTTTGTCCAAACCCTCTGCTTCGGCTTGCTCTTTTACCAGACCAGAACCGGGTACGACCATCGCGGACACTGTGTCTGCAATCTTTTTGCCATCGAGCACTTCAGCAGCTGCACGTAGATCTTCGATGCGACCATTGGTGCACGAGCCAATCCAGACACGATCAATCTTGATGTCCGTGATTTTTGTTCCAGCTGTCAGCCCCATATACTCTAGGGCACGCATTTTGGAAGCACGTTTGTTTTCGTCTTTGATCAAAGCTGGATCAGGCACTTCACCTGTAACCGCAATCACATCTTCTGGGCTGGACCCCCAAGACACGATGGGTGTGAGATTGTCAGCATCGATTGTGACGACTTTATCAAAGTGAGCATCATCGTCGCTTTTCAAGCCCTTCCAATATTCCAAGGCCATGTCCCAAGCTTTACCGGACGGCGCTTTGGGCTTGCCTTTGATGTATTCGAACGTTTTTTCATCAGGTGCAATCAAGCCAGCACGTGCACCGCCTTCGATTGTCATGTTGCAAACCGTCATGCGGCCTTCCATGGACAAAGCTTCTATGGCTGGGCCACAGAATTCAATCACGTAACCCGTACCGCCAGCGGTTCCGATTTCGCCAATGATTGCGAGAATAATGTCTTTTGCGGTTACACCACTGTTGAGTCCACCAGTGACTTCAACTTTCATGTTCTTGGCCTTTTTCTGAATCAGTGTCTGCGTTGCCAACACGTGTTCAACCTCAGATGTTCCGATTCCGTGGGCTAAAGCGCCGAATGCACCATGGGTTGATGTATGGCTGTCGCCGCACACAATCGTCATGCCTGGTAAAGTGAAACCTTGTTCAGGGCCAATAATGTGCACAATGCCTTGGCGCTTATCGGTTTCAGAATAATATTCCACATTGAAGTCGGCTGCGTTCTTGGCAAGCGCTTCTACCTGAATGCGGCTTTCTTCGTTTGCAATTCCGCCGGCACGGTTGGTGGTTGGGATGTTGTGATCTACAACTGCCAGCGTTTTTTCAGGTGCGCGAACCTTACGACCAGCCATGCGCAAACCTTCAAAAGCCTGTGGGCTTGTGACCTCGTGCACAAGATGGCGATCAATGTACAAAAGACATGTTCCATCTTCTTGTTCGTGAACCAGATGGTCGTTCCAGATTTTGTCATAAAGAGTGGTTGCACCAGACATAAATTGCATTCCTTGCAAAAGTCGAATTTTGATAGAAGATATGCGATAATCTAAGGGTTCACGTCAAGAAATTCGAGATAAACTGTGCATATTGAAAAGGTGACGCATGACCAAAATTTCAGTTTCTCCCTATCTGACCGTTAAGGGTGCCAAAGCCGCCATCAAATTTTATGAGACAGTGTTTGATGCAACGTGTTCCAATGTCATGGATGCGGAAGACGGAGAGCGAGTCATGCATGCCACATTGATGATCCAAGACAATCCTGTGATGCTGTCTGATGAATTTCCCGAGTTTGATTCTGAACCGGGGGCTGTTCCAGGCAAGGGCTCACCAGTGGCTGTCAGCATCACGGTTGAATCTCCGTCACAAGTTGACCGGATCTACGGTCTTGCGATGGAAAACGGATCCACAAAATCATTTGCACCGGAAAATATGTTTTGGGGTGACAGGTTTTGTCAGTTCTACGATCCGTTTGGACATCGCTGGATGTTGCTGGCGCCCATAGACAACGTTTAGTATGTCGCAATCACGCCGTGGTTGATTGATACGCAATCATCTGGTGCTACTTGCAGATCAAGGCTGGCTGCGAACTTCATGTTAGAATTTTTAACTGCAATATTCTGCTCCCTGTTTGGCGGGTGCCATGATGGTGATTGTCGCATACTCACCCATGCAAATGTAAAGCACACAGTATGTTCTTATTCCGTTGCTGAAATTGAAACGCGATTGTTTTTGACCAACCCATCTGGTGAACCTTTTGCGCGCCTGTCTCGCCTTGAAAGTGCGCTCGAAAGCGAAAGCCGCCAGCCCCTAATGTTGATGAATGGCGGCATGTATCACGCCGACTTACTGCCTGTTGGCCTATATGTGGAAAACAGTCTTGAACAAAAACAAATTTCCACAAAAGGAGGATGGGGTAATTTTCATCTTCTGCCCAATGGCGTGTTTTGGGGTCAGGATGGAAAAGTTGGCGTAAGTGAAACCAAAGCGTTTATTGATGCAAAACGTCAGGTGGATTTTGCCACCCAATCAGGCCCAATGTTGGTGATCGATGGAAAATTACACCCTCGGTTTTTGAAAGAGTCCGACAGTTTGAAAATTCGAAATGGTGTGGGTGTTTCCAAAGATGGCGATACGGTTCATTTCGTGATTTCACATCGGCCCATCAATTTCTGGAATTTTGGCAATCTCTTTTTGAATGAGTTGAAAACGCCCAATGCGCTTTTTCTTGATGGCACGGTCTCTGCGATCAAAACCCAATCGGGATCTCGTGGGGGATGGCGTGACCTTGGCCCGATGATTGGCGTTTTTTCCCGGAAGTAATGACTTTCAAATTTGAGTGCTTGCGGTCATGCTGAGATAAATTCTGGCAAGGACAAGAATTATGAGCACCTCCAATTCGGGCCCACTTTCAGGCATTCGAGTACTTGATCTGACGTCCATGATTTCAGGTCCAATGACGACGCTCATGTTGGCGGATCAAGGTGCTGATGTGATCAAAATCGAAAATCCCAAAGGGGGAGATCACACACGTTCGGTCTCGACTAAACGTAATGGGTTTTCTGCTTCGTTCGTGAACAACAATCGCAACAAACGATCATTGACGTTAAACCTGAAAGAAAAACGAGCTGTCGATATTTTCATGCAAATGGCTGTTGAAGCGGATGTGATTGTTCAGAATTTCCGCCCTGGAGTGGTGGACCGTATAGGGATTGGGTATGACATCGTTAAAAAGATCGCGCCTTCTGTCATCTATGTGTCGATCTCCGGTTTTGGTGATGTTGGACCGTATGCCCAGAAACCGGTTTATGATCCATTGGTTCAAGCGCTGTCAGGTCTTACGACAGTGCAAGGTGGTTCCGACGAAGCGCGTCCTCGTTTGGTGCGCACGATCGTTCCTGATAAATTGACCGGCTATGCGGCTGCACAATCAATCAGCGCAGCACTCTTTCACCGTGAACGGACAGGCGGTCGCGAGGCGGGCGAAGGACAACACATCAAGCTGTCGATGCTGGATACGGTGGTGTCATTTCTATGGGGATCGGACATGGGTGCCCACACATTTGTGGGTGATGAATTGGAACGCGAAACGGCACAAAGTTTTATCGACCTAATTTATGAAACAGCTGAGGGGTATATCAGCGTAGCTGTCCAATCAGACAAAGAATGGGCTGGTCTTTGCAAAGCGTTTAATAGGCCTGAATGGTTGAATGATCAGCGATTTGCTTCATCAGCCTTACGAGGACAAAACATCGATGAGCGTTTGCAATTGACGCAAGATGTTTTGATGACTGATACAGCCACCAATTGGCTTGCTAAACTGGAAGCACAAGATGTTCCATGCGCGCCTGTTTTAACGCGTCTCGAAGTGATTTCGCACCCGCAAATAGTAGCAAATGAAACCGTTGTTCAAACCAACCACCCGCTTGCGGGAACACTGCGACAAGCGAGACCAGCGCCACAGTTTTCCAAAACTCCAACAACGTTTCGATTGCCGGCGCCATCATTAGGTGCGGACAGCCATCAACTGCTCGGTCATTTGGGTTTGAGTGATGCTGAAATTGAAACGCTAGCTGATGATGGTGTGACGAGTTTGGGAGACATGTCATGACCAAACCAATCGATTTCTACTATTGGCCGACACCGAATGGCTGGAAGGTTTCTATCCTGCTGGAAGAACTCGGCATAGACTATGAAACCCATTTCGTGAACATCGGACAGGGTGATCAGTTTAAACCTGAGTTCTTAGCCATCAGCCCAAACAACCGTATGCCAGCGATTGTTGATCATGATGTGGAAGGCGACCCAGTTTCGGTCTTTGAATCCGGCGCAATTATGTTTTATTTGGCACGAAAATTCGGACGATTTTTGCCTGATGACGCTGTGCTCGAAAAAGAAGTTTTGGAATGGCTGTTTTGGCAAACGGGCAATCAAGGTCCGATGATGGGTCAACACAGTCATTTCTTCAATTACGCGCCAGGTGAAGAAAAAGAGGGCTATGGTCGAAAGCGCTACGAAGCTGAATCCATACGTTGCCTTAAGATACTGGACACCCGCTTAGAAGGCCGTGATTGGATTGTTGGCGACGACTATTCAATCGCTGATATGATCTGCTGGCCATGGGTTTTGATCGCCAAAGCGATGCAATTGTCATTGGACGAATTTCCAAATCTCGTGCGGTGGCGTGGAGTCGTGAAGGACAGACCTGCTGTTCAACATGGTGTTGCTCTTGGAAAAGATAGTAGGCGACAAAGGCCACCTACTGATGAAGAACGCAAGATTTTGTTTGGACAGAAAGACTGACCTTAAGCGCCCGGTATGTCAGCGCATTCAGGAACAGGGGTCTCAACTTTTCCTGTCGAGAAATAAGACACAAGATTTCCCACCACCAAATCTGACATTGCCTGACGGGTTTCCCACGTTGCGCTGGCTACATGAGGCGTGAGAACCACGTTTTCCATAGGGAACAATTCTTCAGGAACGTTCGGTTCGTCTTCAAACACATCCAGACCCGCAGCGCCTAAACGGCCGTCCTGCAAAGCCTTCACCATCTCTGCCTCATCAACCACAGTGCCGCGCGCGACATTGATCAATGTGCCTTCAGGACCAAGCGCTTCCATGACCTCACGGCTGATCAACTTGTCTGTGGCAGGACCACCCGGTGTGATCGCCACCAACACATCGCAGTCGTGGGCCATATCCAACAGACTTCCGTAATAGGTGTAAGGGACATCCGGTTTTTGATTGCGGGAATGATAGACGGTTTCGCATTTGAACACGGAAAGTTTTTCCGCGATGGCTTCTCCGATACGACCCAACCCAACAATACCGACTTTCTTGCCGCGAATGCTTTTGGTCAGTGGCGCATTGCCTTCTGACACCCAACGGCCCTCGCGCAGATATTTGTCTTGGGCAATGATCCGACGCATTGTGGTGAGGATCAGAACAATTGTTGTGTTGGCAACATCATCGTTCAATACGTTTGGTGTATGGGTTACCAAAATTTCTTTTGAAGCTGCATAGTCTGCATCTACGCCATCATATCCTACGCCGAAACTTGAAATGAGCTTTAGGTTTGGAAATTTTTTGATCAGATCGGCTGGCGCCCATCCGAAGGTTGCGATTGCGGAGATTTCGCTGCGTTGATCTTCTGACAAGACATCGATGTCTGTTCTGTTTGGGCATTCAACAACCGTGAATGTCTTGCTTAAATCTTTGGTTACGCTTGGAAAGAAGTTTCCAATGGTCAAAATTCTTGCGGTCACGGGTGGTTCCTCAACGCATATGTTTTTCTTTATATCTAAGCCTTTTTTTAACTTTGGGGAAGCGATGTGGTGCTTTCCCAAATCAAAGAATGTCTCTATGACATGAATGAAATCGAACAACCCACTCGGAGCTATTCGTGCACAGTATTACCCCAGAAACGCGCCCACATTTTTCAGAACTGTTGGCGATGTGCAAACCGCTTGACCCATTGAAAACGGCGGTGATCTGCCCCGAAGAAGCGACTGCACTAGAAGGCGCTTTGGACGCTCGTGATGAAGGTTTAATCATTCCTATTTTGGTTGGAGATCGCGCGCGCATTGAAACAACGGCAAAAGAAGCCGGATTTGACATCTCTGATCTTGAAATTGTGCAAGCCGATACGGAAGAAAAAGCGGCCCATCGAGGCGTTGATTTGGTGGCAGATGGATCTGCTCAAGTTTTGATGAAAGGCTTTATCCATTCCGACACTTATCTGGCCGCTGTTATTCGAAAAGAAAATGGGTTGCGCACATCGCAACGCACGAGTCATTGCTTTGTCATGGACATTCCCAATTGGGATCGTCCCGTCATTATTACTGATGCAGCACTTAATGTGGCGCCGACTGAGAATCATAAAATTTCAATTACACAGAACGGGATTGATCTTGCGCGGGCGCTTGGTGTTGAAACACCCAAGGCCGCTATTCTGTCGGCAGTAGAAAGCCCTAACCCTGGTATTCCCTCTTCCATGGAAGCGCGAGCAATCGCCGATGCAGCAGCTGAAGGTAAAATTACGGGTGGTCTGGTTGATGGACCCTTTGCGCTCGACAATGCTGTCAGCAAAGAAGCGGCGGAATTAAAAGGGATCGATTCACCCGTTGCTGGAGACGCAGATATTTTGGTTGTTCCCACAATTGAAGCGGGCAATATATTTTTCAAAGCACTAACGTTTATGGCGGGCAGCGAAACAGCTGGACTGGTTGTGGGTGCAAAAGCCCCTGTCATTCTCACCAGTCGTGCAGATAGTGCTGAAGCCCGCATTGCATCATGTGCATTGGGTGTTCTGTATGCCAAATATCTCAGCGAACAAGCTTAGACAGTTTCGGTCTGAACAAACCAACTAAAATCAGCAGCCACCCAATAACTGCTTGAGCATGAAATGACAGGTTGGTGTTTTCTGCGAAAAACAGGATACGCGCCAAATCAACGGGTGTTGGTGGCGGTTGAATGATCACCTGCCACGGCACGTCGATTAGGAAAATATAGTACGTGTAATAAACCTGTGGCATCAGCCAGATGAACAACATGAACAGAAAGATGGCGATTGCAAGCCGCAGCCAAATGGGTTTTTTGCTCGTGGTTGCCCAGCACACGTATAAAAAAAGAGCAGCCAAACTGATAGATAGTGCAACCAATCCGATTTGGCCCAATATCGTTAGCGTGAAGAACGAATCTTCTGAGTACATAAATCAATAGTCGCCGAGTTTGAGATCTGGTGAATAGTCTTCATCAGGAACGTCTTTGATCACGGGTTGACCGCACATCGTGCGGCCACGTACGGCGTCGAATGTGAGTGATGCACTCCCAGCCAATTCCCATCCGTTGGACAGCGCCTTGGAAACCCGATGGCAGAATTCGTTGTCATCAGGTCCTGTGATCATTCTGTAGAGTTTCATTGCAATCTTAGCCCGTCTTGATCTTGGCGATTTGAAGAGTCTGGTGTAGATCATCCTCAACAGATCAGACAAGAGCCTTTATCTATGGACAAGTTCACACAATTGACTGGTGTTGCTGCACCACTTCCGATCATCAATATCGACACCGATATGATCATTCCGAAGGATTATCTGAAAACGATCAAACGCACAGGCCTATCTGAAGGTTTGTTTGCTGAGATGCGTTTGAACGAAGATGGCAGTGAAAACCCGGATTTTGTTTTGAACAAACCTGCTTATCGCGAAGCAACTATTTTGGTGGCTGGTGACAATTTTGGGTGTGGTTCGTCGCGCGAACATGCGCCTTGGGCTTTGTTGGACCGTGGCATTCGTTGTGTGATCTCAACGAGCTTTGCTGACATCTTTTACAACAACTGTTTCAAGAATGGCATTTTACCTGTTCAGGTGAGTGAAGAAGAACTTGAGAAATTGATGGATGATGCCAATCGCGGTTCGAATGCCGTTTTGACTGTTGATCTGGAAAGTCAGACTATTTCAGGACCAGATGGTGGCACGATATCATTCGATCTGGATGCGCACAAAAAGCACTGTTTGTTGAACGGTCTTGATGACATTGGCCTCACGATGGAAAAGGTCGACAGCATTGATGCTTACGAAAGCAAACTGAGTGAACGTGCTTGGACCTGATCAAGCGATCTTAAATCATATTGAATTGAACAACCCGGATGGTTTTGCCACTCGGGTTTTTTAATGATCATCTCGTAGGTGCGACTCTAGATTTCTATTGCCAATTGGTGTGCAAAGCGAAGGTCCTCCTTGAATTCTTGATGGGCTGCTGCTTTTTGGGCCACGTCCTTTGTTCTTAGAATAGATGATGGATGCCTTGTTACAACCAATACAATTTCATTTTCTAGTGTGATGGGCTTGCGTTTGAGTTCAGATATTTTACCGGACTTCCCAGTCACTCCTCGTAAAGCACTCGCGCCCATGGCAACAATTACTTTTGGCTTCACAAGTTCAATTTCTTTTTGCAGCCACCAGCGACAGTGATCAATTTCGCTGGCGTTTGGAGTTTTGTGAATACGGCGTTTTCCGCACGGTTCGAATTTAAAATGCTTCACCGCATTTGTGATGTAGGGAATTTCTATTTCAAGATCGGCCATTACACTTTTCAACAATTGTCCTGCAGGGCCGACAAACGGTTGACCTTGAATATCTTCGTGGTCGCCGGGTTGTTCGCCGATCAACATGATATCGTTTGAGGCGACGCCTTGCCCGCACACCACCTGCGTTGCTGGCTTGTAGAGCGGACATAACCGACAGCCATTTAGCCCTGAATTCAATTCCTCCAATGAGTTGAACGTTGTCGGATTGTCTTGCGCGTAGTCAACTGGATGCTGACGGTGTTGCATCATGGTTTCAATGGGAACTGTTGGTGCGCTTTCCAGCATCGATTGTTCGCGGCTTTGCGCCTGTTGAATGAGGCCCGGAATGAGATCTGCTTCGGGCAAATTTTTCCAATATTTTTTGGGCATTTCAGACGTCATGGCACCCACTTTTAGGCGCGCTGGGTTGAATATGGATGCGTAGTAAGACCTCCAATAATCTTCCAAAGCATCTTCTTTCGGTGCCTTGGATTTCGGGACACCTTCTGAAAAACGAAGAACCTTACCATCCCAATGGACACAGTCATTTGGCGATAATATGGACCAGTGCATCCCCGCAAACCGGCGCATGAAAAAGGGCGCTGTTGCTTTTACAATATGATGTGTGGGTTCAAACCACGCTACAAATTGTTCTGTACCATCTTTCAATTCATCTGTTTTGCGAAAGCGAACAAAGGCCTTCATTTTGTGCATGTCGCGCCGTACCTCTTTGGCAAGTGCGTTTGCGTGATGCACTTCGGGATCAACCGTTTTCCCAAGGAGGTTTCTTTCGTTTTGCAGCCGCAATAACAGTTTGTAGAGAAGCGAAAACCGCTCTGAATCCGAATGGCAAACCACAAGCTTGGCAAGAGCGAGAAAAGTTTTTGTTGCGATAAGATTTCGTGTCGCAATGTCTTTTTGGCAGGCCATTGTTGCCGTGTTGGTTTCGTTCAATGCGTCGAGCAATGATTGCTGTTCGCCTTCGATTTGAAACGACACCATCTCTGGAGGAAGGCTGTTTTCAAAGGCAGACCTTGAAGCTTTGCGCCACCCTTCAAAATCATCAGCTGCTTTGAGATAAAATGTCTGCATTCCTGCCACTCGACCTTATGTTGTAGAAAACAAGGACAGTTGTTTTGGTGGCGGTAAAAATCGTTCGCGCAAGTTTGGACTGTCTGTCAAAGCGCCCGGTTGCCAGTTTTCTGCAATCATAAATGGCATCGCTTTTTTTACTCCATTGGACAGGCGTGTGACGTCTTCGAGCCTTAGCCTCTGGTAACGGCGCGCAGACAAAATTTTTCCCACGGCCTTGCTGCCAATTCCGGGAATACGTAGCAATATTTCTTTTGAAGCTGTGTTCACATCCACTGGAAACCAGTGACGGTTGGCGAGCGCCCAGGAGAGTTTAGGATCAATGGCCAGATCCAGATTTCCGTCGGGCTGATTGCGGGTGATTTCATCCACATTGAAACCGTAAAACCGCAACAACCAATCCGCTTGATACAGTCGATGCTCGCGAATAAGCGGAGGTTTGATCAAAGGCAGAGCTTTGTTGGCGTCTGGTATCGGACTGAACGCTGAATAATAGACACGTTTCATTTTATAGCTTGAATACAATGTGCTTGACGTCGAAAGCACATCTTTGTCAGCGGAATTGTCTGCCCCCACAATCATTTGGGTTGACTGGCCAGCAGGCGCGAATTTGGGCGCTTTGCGGATTTTCTCACGTTCTTCTTTGAAACCATCAATGTTCAATCGCAAACGTGCCATCATGCGTTTGATGTTTGGTCGATCTTTTTCGGGGGCCAGTTTTTGCAAACCCGCTTCTGTGGGCATTTCAATGTTTATGGACAGGCGGTCTGCGTATAGGCCCGCTTTTTCGAGCAGTTCAGGAGATGCTTCTGGAATCGTCTTGAGATGGATATAGCCTCGAAAGTCGTGCACTTCGCGCAATTGCCGAGCGACTTCTACAACCTGTTCCATTGTGTAATCCGCATCGCGGATGATGCCGGAGGATAAAAATAGACCTTCGATATAATTTCGTTTGTAGAAATCGAGCGTCAGTTTCACCACCTCTTCCACTGTGAAACGTGCGCGTTGTACATTGCTGGACACGCGGTTGACGCAATAAAGGCAATCATATTTGCAATAGTTTGTGAGAAGAATTTTCAGCAAAGAAATGCAACGACCGTCAGGCGCGTAAGCGTGGCAAATTCCTGATCCTTCCGTGGACCCAATCCCTTTGCCGCCAACAGAAGAGCGACGCTCGGAACCCGAAGAAGAGCATGATGCATCGTATTTCGCAGCGTCTGCGAGAATTTCCAGCTTCTTTTGTAGATTGAGTTTGCGCATCGAATTTCCAAATGTTTATGTTTTGTTCTACATTTGATTTTGCAATTTGTCTGTATGATTTGACACTTTTTTCAAAAAATTTGGGAAGCTATTCAAGCGAACGCGCGAACGGAAGGCTCGTCTTTGTCCAAACGCGTTTGATCTAAAGCGGGAAAATTGGAGCGGGCGATGAGATTCGAACTCACGACCTAAACCTTGGCAAGGTTTCGCTCTACCCCTGAGCTACGCCCGCTCGAGCGACTGACCCGGGTTGGCCAGCGCGCTGTATATGGGCCAACATTGAACCGATTGCAAGCCGCAAATGCACTCAAAAAGGCGGAAAGTTTTGCCAGTATGAAGGAATTGGAAACAGGCTTTCGCTGACATGTGGTCGGTGTTAGTCACAAGGCAACATAAACGCCTTTGGAAATGAACATGTCTAACCCGCTACCCGCCGCGCCAGTGCAGCGCGATGCTCTCCTTGCATATCTTGATGATTGTGGGTTTCAGACTGAAACCAAAGAACACGCACCTTTGTTTACAGTCGAAGATTCCCAGAACTTGCGGGGAGAGATGGAAGGTGGACACACGAAAAATCTGTTTTTGAAGGACAAAAAGGGAAATTATTTTCTACTGACTGCTGAGGAAGACAGCGCGGTCAATCTCAAAACTCTACACAAATTGCTTGGTGGATCGAGCAAGTTCTCTTTTGGAAAGCCTGAAGCGTTGTTGGAATTTTTAGGCGTAATTCCCGGTGCCGTGACAGCGCTTGGCGTGATCAATGACCGTGAACACAAAGTGACATTTGCTATTGATCAAAGGTTGATGCGTCATGAAAAGATTAATTGCCACCCGCTAACCAACGATGCGACAACAACTATTGGGCGCGACGACTTAATTGCATTTGCAAAAAACTGTGGCCACGACCCGATGATTGTGGATTTGGATCAAGAGATCTAACTTGTAAATTTCGGTCTTCTCCCCACTTTAGACCCAGCATGCAGGGCTTACTGCGTTGAATTCAGGAAATTGATTATGAGTGACGACACGACACCTCCAAAACAGAACATGTCTTACTCGATGGGCGGCAGTGTTTCTGCTGGTGCATCTATGACACCGACGTCTGCCGGCGCCTCATTTGGTGGTGCGCCATCTGCTCCTTCTGCTTCGGCTCAGGCCGCAGCTGGACCACTTATCAAAGATGTTACCACCGACAGCTTTATGGCTGATGTGTTGGAAGCTTCCAAATCAACGCCTGTGATTGTTGATTTCTGGGCGCCTTGGTGTGGTCCTTGCAAACAACTTGGCCCTGTCATTGAAAATGCGGTTGCTGCTGCGAAAGGTGCTGTAACACTGGCAAAAATGGATATTGAAAAATACCCCGATGTTGCTGGCCAAATGCGCATTCAGTCCATTCCGGCTGTTGTGGCATTTGTGGATGGTAAGCCTGCGGATGCTTTTATGGGTGCGAAACCTGCTGGCGAAGTTCAGGCGTTCATTGATAAAATTGCTGCCATGAACCCAAATCCACCCGGTGCAGATTTGAACGCGATTCTGGATGAAGCTGACCAATTGCTGAAAGACGAAGATTTCGGTGCAGCCGCAGATCTTTACAGTTCAGTGTTGGCGCAAGAACCAGGTAGCGTGGATGCCCTTGCAGGAATAGGGCAATGTTATTTTGCCGTGGGTGAGCATGACAAAGCACGCGAACTTGTTGCGACAATTCCTGAAGAACATCACACCCAAGGCGCTCTCGCAGCTTTGGTGAAGAGCCTTGAACTGGCAGATCAAGCAAATGAACTTGGTGATATTTCAAGTTTGGCTGCAGCATCTGAAAAGGAGCCTAACAATCATCAGGCTCGCTATGATTATGCCATTGCTTTGAATGCTCACGGCCGTCGAGAAGAGGCGGTGGAACAATTGGTCGCGATTGTGAAAGCAGATCGAAAGTGGGAGGAAGATGGGGCGCGAGAAAAGTTGCTTGAGTTTTTCGCAGCGTGGGGGAACATGGATCCGGCAACTGTTTCAGGACGCCGGGCTTTGTCTTCTGTGCTGTTTTCCTAGTTGAATAACTTTGCATGTTGAATTGAGGAGTTTGAAATGAAGGCTGGAAATTCGACCTACACCAAGGTTTCCGATTTGCCTGAAAGTGTGCCTTTGTTTCCCTTAACAGGCGCTCTTCTTTTGCCTGCGGGAAACATGCCGTTGAATATTTTTGAACCACGATATTTGGCGATGATTGATGACGCCATGGCTGGCGACCGGATCATTGGCATGATCCAACCTCAATTCGATACAGATAATCAAGAAGCTGATGTTCAGTCGTTGTGCGCAATTGGGTGTCTTGGGCGGATCACTGCTTATCAAGAATCAGGTGATGGTCGATTGATGGTCAATTTGGCTGGCGTGAGCCGCTTCCAATTATTAGAGGAACTGGAAAATACAAACGGATATCGTGTTGGGCGGGTCGAGGGATTTCCGGATGACCTGCTGGACAATGAAGAAGCAGCCAAAGCTGTTGACCGGGATGGGCTGTTGACCACGTTCAAGCAATTTCTTGAGGCCAACGAAATGGAAGCTGATTGGGATGGTGTGCGGGAAGCAAGCACGGAAGCATTGGTGAACACATTGTCCATGATGAGCCCATATGGTCCGGCTGAAAAGCAGGCCCTGCTGGAAGCGCCGGATTTGAAAACACGATCAGAAACCTTGGTTGCGATCACAGAAGTCATGCTTGCCCGGGAAACGGGTGACAGTTCTGGAACTCTTCAATAAAAATGTCTGAACAAGCTCAGCGAATTCTTGATATAAAAATGCTTGAGCTTCTGGTTTGCCCACACTCTAAAGCTTCTTTGATTTATGATGAGGCGGCACAAGAATTGGTTTGTGCGAAATCCAAGCTGGCCTATCCGGTGCGCGACGGTGTGCCAATTCTTTTGATTTCTGAAGCGCGTGAACTGGACGATTGAAGTTCAATTATGCCAAACACATCGGAACTGAAAGTTTGGATGTATCATGAACGACAGCACAGATCCCGAAGCGCAAAAGCCACGACGCGAACTTGTTGACGCGGGCTTTCCCAGAAAACTTTTGGGCGGCTACGCTCATTTTAGAAAAAACCGCTTGTCGCGAGAGCGCGAGCGCTATGAAGAATTGGCGAGTTTGGGTCAAAAACCTGATGTCATGATTATCGCTTGTTGTGATTCTCGTTCCGCACCAGAGACCATTTTTGGATCAGCTCCCGGTGAAATGTTTGTGGTGCGCAATGTGGCCAACATCATGCCACCTTACGAGCAGAATGGTGACTATCATGGAACTTCGGCAGCACTTGAATTTGCAGTGCAAGTGTTACGCGTCAAGCATATCGTCGTTATGGGCCATGGCCGCTGTGGGGGGATTGCGGCATTTCGTCAGCAAATGACGGGAGAAGCCATGGAGCCATTGTCTCCTGGTGATTTTATTGGAAAGTGGATTTCACTTCTTGAACCTGTTGCGCAGAATTTAAAGTGCACCGGTGCTGAATCGGCTGAGAAGTTGCAAGGGATGATGGAAGAAGAATCTATTCGTCAGTCCATCGAGCATTTGAAAACATTCCCTTGCGTATCCACTTTGTTGGAACGTGAACAGATTGGCTTGCACGGCGCTTGGTTTGATATTTCGTCAGGCGAGTTGTGGACTATGGATGAAAATTCTGGCGAGTTTGAAAAACCGTTCGGGTAGTTGAAAGGGGTTCACCAAAATGGCCAAATCTCAACGCCGTAAGCTGACCACTATTTTCTGCGCGGACGTTTCTGGGTTTGGCCAACATATGGCTCAAGATGAAGACAAGGCGTTTGATCGTTTGCAGCGCTATCGCTCCATTTTTGAAGCCAAATTTGATCAATACGATGGTCGCTTGGTCAATACGTGGGGCGACGCATTTATTGCTGAGTTTGCCTCGGTCGTTGAATCTGTTCGATGTGCCGTTGATATTCAAGAAGCTATTGCTTCTGAAAACGCTGCTGTTGGTGACGATGGTGATATGGTTTTTCGTGTTGGTATTAATCTTGGTGACGTCATGGTTGATGGCGATGATCTCTATGGTGAAGGCGTAAACGTTGCTGCGCGTTTAGAAGCCTCGGCTCCTGAAGGTGGTATTCTTGTGTCTCGGTCGGTTTACGATCTTGCACACAAACAATTGGCCATTGGATTTGATTATCTTGGCGAACAAGTCGCTAAAGATGGAGAAGAGGGCATCGACACATTTGTTGTTCGAACGAAATTCAACAACCAATCGACGGTTACCGGGAATGCTGTCCGCAGACTTAAATCAGATGGTTTTTCTGAAATTGATCACCCTCGAAATACCAAAGGTATTCGACCATTCAACTGGTTTCTCAATCAAAACAGACTTGTTCAATTGGCAGTGGTGATCATACCGTTTGTGTTTTCTATCAATGTACTATTTTCGGGCATAACCACGCCATGGTTCATATTTCCAACATTTGGAATGCTGGCGATAATTTTGCTTTTCCAGAAGCGAGATAAAGATCCCGACAGTTAAATAGCTTCACCGTTCAACAGTGCCGGATTGCTGTTTCCACGTCCCGCGGCTTGGTTGATGAAGCTGTTTTTCAGAGCTGGCAATCGATCCACTATTCCAAGACCGACCGTGCGCAACATGCGCAACGGGCCTATGTCGTTGGAGAACAATCGGTTCAACACATCGGTCACCACACCCATTTGCACTGTGTCGAAACGGCGCCAGGTTTGATACCGTTCGAGCGTTGTGATTGAACCAATGTCGAGACCGAGCCTGTCGGCTTCCACGATCGTCTGAGCAAGTGCAGCGGCGTCTTTGAAACCGAGATTAAGGCCTTGGCCTGCAATTGGATGAATGCCATGTGCGGCATCACCTACCAATGCAAAACGTGGCGCCACAAACTCTCTCGCCAGCGTCAACCCCAGCGGAAATGCTTTGCGCGGTCCAGCCACTTCAATGTCACCTAGTTTGTGGCCAAAACGTTTTTCCAGTTCCAGTTCAAATGTGAAATCGTCTGCATCCATCAATCGTTTGGCGTTGTCATTTGGTTCTGTCCAAACCAGTGAAGATCTATTTCCAGTCAATGGCAAAGTCGCAAATGGTCCACCGGGCAAGAAATGTTCTTCTGCGCGGCCGTTGTGTGGTCGTTCATGGGCAACAGTGGTGACAATGCCCATCTGATCATAGGCCCAACGGACTGTCTTTATGCCAGCCTGATCGCGAAGCGATGAACGCACGCCGTCAGCTGCAATAAGCAGTCTTGTGTTGATGGATAACCCTGAACCCAGTTTTACATCAGTCGTAACGTCGCCTGTTTCAAAGGATGCAACGGTATCGCCGTGCCGCAATTCGATTTTTAGTTCTTCTGCCTTTGCGCGCAGTGCTTTGATCATTGCTTTGTTTGGCACCATATGGGCAAACGGCTCATTTGTTTTGGGCTCTTCCGCATTGCCAAAGGTCAAAAACACAGGTCGCACGGGGTCTGATGTTTTGCTGTCCGTGACAATCATTTCTGTGATGGGTTGGGCTTCTTTTATGAGATCAGCCCATAGACCAAGCTGATCCAACATGCGGCTGGCAGCAGCAGCTATTGCCGATGCCCGCTCGTCAGAGTTCACTGCGTCTGCAGGAGCGGCGTCGACTAGCAAAATATTGAGATGCGGGGCTGATGCCTTAATAGCCACGGCAGTGGAAAGGCCGACATATCCGCCACCTGCAATCACGCAATCAAAATGTTTCGCAGATAGTTTTGTCATGACGATCCCAATAGCAAAGCACTATTTCTCACTTGTCCCATAGAAGCGGAACGGGTTTAAATTGTCTCGACGTTTATATGGTGTGCGAAAGTTCTTATGACCAGTGAAAATTCAAAAACAAACACGCAAACCGCTGTCGAAGAGTTACTCGACATCCTCGACCTCGAAGTGCTTGAGCGCAACCTGTATCGTGGTCGCAGCCCCAAAACAGGTTGGCAGCGGGTTTTTGGCGGGCAAGTGATCGGACAAGCTTTGGTGGCGGCGCAACGAACGGTACCAGAAGATCGCCACGTGCACTCGCTTCATGGGTACTTTTTGCGACCAGGTGATCCATCTGTTCCCATTGTTTATGAAGTGGACCGCATTCGTGACGGTGGATCTTTCACCACACGTCGGGTGATTGGTATTCAGCACGGCAAGGCAATTTTCTCCACCTCAGTGTCATTTCAAATTCAAGAGGAAGGGTTGGACTTTCACATGTCCATGCCCAATCAGGCAGATCCTGAAACCTTGATGAGTGAAAAGGAATTGAAATCCAAGTTTATGGAATTTGCGCCTGAGAACGTCAAAGCTTATTGGAAGCGTGAGCGGCCTATTGAAGTGCGGGCCACATCGTTTGAACATTTCATTTCCAATAAAAAACTTCCCCCAGAGCAATATGTCTGGGTGCGGGCAACGGGCCCGATACCTGAAAATCAGGCTTTGCAGGCTGCTGTTTTGGCTTATGCATCTGATATGACATTGCTCGACACAGCGCTTTATCCTCACGGTCGCAAAGTGTTCGATAAAGACTTGCAAGTGGCAAGCCTTGATCATGCTATGTGGTTTCACCGCCCAATTAATATGAATGAATGGCTGTTGTTTGCCCAAGACAGCCCCAATTCAAACGGAGGGCGTGGACTGACACGCGGCTCGCTTTACACCCGTGATGGTTTGTTGGTGGCATCTTGTGCTCAAGAAGGGCTTATCCGTCCGCGCGATCCAAATCGTACAAATTCTGGCATGCCTAAAAAACAGTCATAAATTGATGTTTGAGATATTGTGCACATAATTTATGCATAGTGTTGCGTCAAAAATCCCCTTCTCTACATTTTTTCTCATAATTTCAATAGCTTGCAAAACTGGCACGCCACTTGAAAACCCGTCTTCTATCAGCCGTTCAAACTGCGGTTGCTGAAGAAAAAGCCTGAGGGGTTTCAGGCTTTCAAAGGAGAGACGGGAAAGACATGAAATTTGTCATAGCAATCATTAAACCGTTCAAGCTTGATGAAGTTCGCGATGCTCTGTCCGCTATTGGCGTACAGGGTCTGACCGTAACTGAAGTCAAAGGCTATGGACGTCAAAAAGGACAAAGCGAGATTTATCGTGGCGCAGAATATGCGGTCCATTTTGTACCAAAACTCAAACTGGAAATAGCTGTCGACGATTCAGCTGCTGCGCAAGTTGTTGACACCGTGCGCGAAGCAGCAGGCACAGGCCAAATCGGTGACGGTAAAGTCTTCGTTCTGGATCTGGAACAAGCCGTGCGCATTCGTACAGGCGAAGCTGGCGCAGAAGCGCTCTAGCTCGATACATCATTCAAAGGGTATGAAAATGAAACTTTCATTTAAGAAATGCGCTGGTGTTGCAGGGGTTCTCCTTGCTGCCTCAGCGTTTGCAGGGCCAAGCCTTGCGCAAGATGCGGTCACTGCAGAAAGTGTTGCCGCAAATTCAGCATATATCTTCAACACGTTGCTGTTCCTTATTGGCGGCTTTCTCGTCATGTTCATGGCAGCTGGTTTTGCTATGTTGGAAGCGGGGTTGGTGCGGGCCAAAAACGTTTCAATGCAATGTCTGAAAAACATCGCTCTCTATTCTATCGCTGGTCTGATGTATTACTGGATCGGCTATAATCTCATGTACACCGGTGTTGATGGTGGCGTGATGGGTACGTTCAGCGTGTTTGGTTATGGCTTTGATGATGTGGGCGGAAACGCTCTCGACACTGGTTATTCCACGGCGTCCGACTGGTTCTTCCAAATGGCATTTGTGGCTGCAACAGCGTCTATCGTGTCAGGTACCATTGCCGAGCGTGTGAAACTCTGGCCGTTCCTCATTTTTACAGTTGTTCTAACCGGCATCATGTATCCGATTTCAGGCTCATGGCACTGGGGTGCAGGCTTCCTGAAAGAAGCAGGCTTCAACGACTTTGCGGGTTCCACAATCGTTCACTCAGTTGGTGGCTGGGCTGCTTTGACCGGCGCAATCATTCTCGGTGCACGTAAAGGCAAATACTCTGCTGATGGTCGCGTTGTTCCAATGGTTGGTTCCAACATTCCACTTGCAACACTGGGTACATTCATTCTGTGGCTCGGTTGGTTTGGCTTCAACGGCGCATCACAATTGGCCATGGGCACCATTGGCGATGTGTCTGATGTTTCTCGCATCTTTGCTAACACAAACCTTGCTGCAGCAGGTGGCGTGGTCGCAACACTGATCGTGATGCAATTCATGTACGGCAAGCTTGATGTTACAATAGCGCTGAACGGCGCGTTGGCAGGTCTTGTATCCATTACAGCTGAACCACTAACACCTTCACCATTGGCGGCTGTTGCTATCGGAGCAGTTGGTGGTGTGATCGTGGTCTTAGCAGTACCGCTTCTCGACAAGCTAAAAATCGATGATGTGGTTGGTGCTATTCCAGTTCACTTGCTTGCAGGTATCTGGGGCACACTTGCGGTTCCATTGACCAACAGTGGTGCCAACTTCGGCGCTCAAATCTATGGCATCGCAGCTTACGCAGTGTTCACCGTTGTGTTCAGCGCAGTCATCTGGCTGGCTCTGAAATACACAATCGGCATCCGGGTTTCCGAGGAAGAAGAAGCCAACGGTCTTGACCGCAGCGAGATCGGTGTGGAGGCCTATCCGGAATTCACTTTCGGACGGGGCTAACTTCTATCGGGCGCTTTAAATCAAAAACCCCGTAAGAGAGGCGCCTGTCTTTGGAAATGCAACCTGCCTGTTGAAAAAACAGGCAGGTTGTTTGCATGTCTGCCTGAAATTTAGACATATGATATGCGCGATATAATGATGCTTTTGAATTCGTTAATGAATTCAAGCATCTAAGAATCTGGCACACATATTGATAGTCACCGGATACTTGCGCGCATTTTAGTCTCTCTGCGGAGACGTTTTGTCTGGTCAGCGCGCAGAAAACGGGGATTATTATGGGTGCTGATGTCTTTTTCGTTCTAATGGGGGCGATACTTGTCTTTGCCATGCATGGCGGTTTTGCGTTTCTCGAAGTGGGAACGGTTCAACACAAAAATCAGGTGAATGCGCTTGTCAAAATCCTTGTGGATTTTGCGCTGTCAGCCATCGCTTATTTCTTCATTGGGTATTGGATCGCTTATGGTGTGACTTTCCTAGTGGGCGCGCAGACATTGTCTGGCGGAGAAGGAACAGGATTTGCGCTTCAGGGCTACGATCTTGTTAAGTTCTTTTTCCTAACCACATTTGCGGCAGCTATTCCGGCGATCATTTCCGGTGGTATCGCCGAGCGCATGAAATTTTTACCCCAGTGTCTGGCAACAGTGATGATTGTTGGCCTGTTCTATCCTTTCTTTGAAGGGATCGTATGGGGTGGTAATTTTGGCATCAATGATTGGTTGGAAGCTTCATTTGGTGCTCCATTCCATGATTTCGCCGGCTCAATTGTTGTTCACGGGGTGGGCGGCTGGATGGCATTGTCTGCCGTTCTTCTTCTGGGGCCTCGTTTCAATCGTTATCGCGCAGATGGTCGTATTCAAGGTATTCCACCATCGTCTATTCCGTGGCTTGCAATGGGATCATGGATGCTCTGCGTGGGTTGGTTCGGCTTTAACGTCATGACAGCAGTGAGCTTGGAAGGAATTTCGGGTTTGGTCGCTCTCAATTCATTGATGGCGATGGTTGGCGGTATTGTTTCGGCTCTCATAGTGGGGCGCAATGACCCAGGTTTTGTTCATAACGGTGCTTTGGCTGGTCTGGTTGCAGTTTGTGCGGGTTCAGATGTCATGCATCCGGTCGGATCTTTGATAACTGGTGCAGCGGCGGGTGCTTTGTTTGTATGGGCATTCGGTTGGTGTCAAAACAAGTTGAAAGTAGATGATGTTTTGGGCGTTTGGCCGCTACACGGACTTTGCGGCGTTCTTGGTGGTTTAGCTTGCGGTATCTTTGGTTCAGAAGCGCTCGGTGGCATGGGTGGCGTCAGCTTCACCAGTCAGTTGATTGGATCTGTCGCTGGTGTTGTTTACGCCATGATTGCAGGCGCGGTCGTGTATGGTGTGCTGCGCATGTTCATTGGCTTGCGGATGAGTGATGATGATCAGCGCATTGGTGCCGATCTCTCAATTCACAAAATTGGTGCAAATCCTGAAAGCGATCGCATCGGGTAAGCTTTCAAAAAGTAAATCCCAAAGAGGCCTTTGGAAAACTGACGGCTCTGAAATCGATTTCAGGGCCGTTTTTTTTGCAAAAGAGCTCATCTCTTCTCCATGGTTAACAGGCTCTTAACCATCAAACTCCTATTGTTTGACTATGTGACTCGGACTTGAACCTCGTGCGTTCAGCTTCGCAGCAATTTGTATGAGTTGCCAAAAGGGCAGCGCAAAAAGGGTATTTGAGTATGCAGGCACCTGAAATCAGTGCAGCGGGCTATTCTCCAGCCGGACATGAAGCCTCACCAGTTGGATCGCCGAGCCGCTATCCAAAACACACTTTGCTAAGTGTTATGCGCAATGCTGTTCCAGAATGGTTATCAAGACCATTTGCGAGAGCTGCTGGTTTTATTCTATTATTTGTTGCTGCCTTATGCGCGGTTGCACTTTCCACTTGGACCATTAGTGACCCAAGCCTGACATTTGCCAACGGGTCCGAAGCCGAAAACTGGCTCGGATTCTGGGGCGCAAGCTTCGCAGATATTTCTATGCAGTTTGTAGGGTTTTCATCACTGCTCTTTGTGGCTTTGCCTTTTATTTGGGGGTGCTTGCGACTGAACCATCGCCAAGTGATGTCTGCCAAGAAGCGACTTGGCTATTCCGCACTATCCATTCTTCTCCTTTCAGCAGCTTTGGGTTGCATTGCCATTCCATCGGGTTGGCCTCTGCAATTGGGGCTCGGTGGTGTGATTGGTGATGCTGTTTTAAACATTCCCAAGGCATTCACAGGTGATTATCCATCTGGGATCTTTGCATCCATTCTGTTCATTGTGTTTGGCGTGCCAGGACTATGGGCTTTTGGCAAAGCAACAAACCTTGCCAATGGTATTCCGCCTAAGAAAACAGCTGTGGAAGAACAAAGCTCAAGCCAACCCGTTGCCGTTGATCGTGCTGAACCCGGAAGTGAAATGCAGATTGAAGAAGACGGCTTTGATTGGGGAGGCTTTTTTGCTGTTCCGCTTGGCTTAGTCATGCATTTTGGCCACAGCGCAACGTCCTTTATGCGTCGTCGTCGTGTACAGGCCTCTGTTGCAAAACCAATGGCAGATCACCATTCTGCTGGTGCTCCAATTGCCGAAGCACCAACACATCGTGTTGAACCCTCTTTGATGGAAGCCGAATTTGCGGAAAATATGAGTGTTGAACCTGTCTCCGCTGATCCATCTGAAATGCACAGTGTTGTTTCCGAACCTAGTTCTGCGACTCAGGACTACGTGCCGGAATCCTCAACATCACAGTCATCAGAACGTGTTTTAGTAGAAGCTCCGGGTGTTCAGTCTGACGATCCCGTACCGCACACGGACGCTGCAGATACGACACCTGTTATCGTACGCGATGTGAAACGTGCAAAGCCAAAGGCGCCCACAGGCAAGTTTGAACTTCCAGCACTTGAATTGCTTTCTGAGGCGCAAAACCTTGTTGATGATCCGTCCCTATCTAACGAAGCATTGGAAGAAAATGCTCAACGTTTAATGGGTGTGTTGGAAGATTTTGGCGTTAAAGGGCAAATTCTCAAAGTGCGACCCGGCCCAGTGGTTACGCTTTACGAACTTGAACCAGCGCCGGGTGTTAAATCTTCTCGCGTGATCGGATTGGCAGAAGATATCGCACGTTCTATGAGCGCGATTGCTGCACGTGTTGCTGTTGTACCTGGTCGTAATGCCATTGGTGTTGAACTGCCGAACAAACGTCGCGAGACCGTCTACTTGCGCGAGCAATTGTCGAGCAAAGAGTTTAAGAACACAAAAGCCAAACTGGCGATGTGTTTGGGCAAAACCATTGGTGGTGAACCAGTGATTGCCGACCTGGCAAAAATGCCTCACTTGTTGATGGCGGGTACGACTGGTTCGGGTAAATCCGTCGGTATCAACACGATGATTTTATCGCTGCTTTATCGTCTGGGTCCGGACAAATGTAAGATGATCATGATCGACCCAAAAATGTTGGAACTGTCGATCTATGATGGCATTCCGCATTTGCTGACCCCTGTTGTGGTTGACCCAAAGAAAGCGGTGGTGGCCCTCAAGTGGACCGTCCGCGAGATGGAAGATCGCTATAAAAAGATGTCTAAGGTTGGTGTTCGTAACATTGACGGTTTCAATGCCCGCGTTGCTGAGGCTGCAGCAAAGGGTGAAGTTGTTTCCCGCACCGTTCAAACTGGTTTTGACCGCCATACGGGTGAGGCGATTTACGAAACCGAAGAACTGGATTTAGAACCAATGCCGTTCATCGTCGTGATTATCGACGAGATGGCTGACCTTATGATGGTGGCCGGCAAAGATATTGAAGGCACTGTTCAGCGTCTTGCGCAAATGGCGCGTGCTGCTGGTATTCACGTTATCATGGCAACACAACGGCCTTCAGTGGACGTGATCACTGGCACGATTAAAGCCAACTTCCCAACACGTATTTCATTCCAGGTGACTTCCAAAATTGATTCGAGAACTATTCTTGGAGAAATGGGTGCTGAACAACTGCTGGGCATGGGTGACATGCTCTATATGGCTGGCGGTGGTCGTATTACGCGTGTTCACGGTCCATTTGTTGCCGACCAAGAGGTTGAAGACATTGTGAACCACCTCAAGACACAAGGTGTGCCGCAATATCTAGAAGCCATTACCGAAGAAGATGAAGAAGAAGAGGCGGCTGCAGGTGGCGGCGCTGGCGCCGGTGATATGGGTGATTCAGATGATCCGTATGATCAAGCCGTGGCTGTTGTTCTTCGTGATCGCAAGGTCTCCACGTCTTACATCCAGCGACGTTTATCAATTGGTTACAACCGGGCAGCGTCTCTGATTGAACGCATGGAAGAAGAGGGGCTCATCAGTGCCGCGAACCATGCTGGCAAACGTGAAATTCTTGTACCAGATGAAAATGAAACGATCTAAACGGTGTAACTGTGAATCACAGTGATGCCTAAATCGATGACTATACCAATGTTGGCTCGTAAGTTGTGTGCGGCCTCGGAAACAGACCTCAAATGTGTGAGCAATTCTTTATGACTCCATTTCGTAAAATGACCGGACTATGCGCCGCCGCCTTTGTGAGCGTGGTTGTCGCGACCAGTTCTTTTTCAACGGCAGTGGAAGCACGCATCGGCAAGAACGATAAGAAAGCCGTTGCAAAAATCAGCAAGCATTTTTCCAGTGTGCCCTCAATGGC